>JBAXCN010000034.1:0-32112 GCA_037141455.1 Bacteroidota bacterium | reverse complement strand
TTAATAGCTTTATATAATTTTATAAGAGATATGTTTTCTTAATATTTAAAAAACAAGTATTAGTTTAAAACACATTCATATTTTATTTTAATCAAATTGTTATTGATTCCTTCTTTAAAAACTGCGGTTTGTTCTTCTTCAAATTTTCTATCATCATCTAAATAAAAAATACGTTCAGTTTTTACTTTATTCTTTTTTCCTTTATGTATAAAAGTGTAATTAACTTCTACATTCACTGCCGATTTTTTAAGATTACTTCTTCTAACTCCTGAATTGGTGTAAACTTTATAAGTTGCTTTTATGATTAAACTATTGCTGCTAAACAATGTAATTTCTTCTTTGCTACTGTTATTTTTTAAAATAACTTGGGTGTTATTTCCTAAAACAGTATCTTTTTTTGCTATAATAACTGTCATTTTACTAATTTCAACATTCACATATTGGGCTTTTAGCACAAAATTTAAATTTAAAAGTAAAACACTAAATAATATTATTTTTTTCATGTAATTTTTTGTTTTATTTGTCATTCAAATATAATAAAAAACAAATATGAAAAACATTTTAAAAAATTTATTACCAGCTACTATTATTGCTATTGCAATATTTGCTGGCCTATCGTTCAAAAACAGCACTACACAAGCCACTACAGTTGCTTACGAGTACAAACAATTCTCTACTGTTGAGTCTATTATTTCTGGTGGCTTGGGTCGTTCTAGAATTTTAACTACCGATGAAAAAGGTACGTTAGTTGAAAAAGATTTATTAAACTTTTACAGTTTAGTAGGTATTAATTTTGGAAATATTGCTAATAACGACAAAGCAATAGTTGATAAAATAAACGAGTGGACCAATAATGGATGGGAATTAACAGAAATTACTTCTGGTGCTCAAACCAATATGAGTAATGGTTCTACAAGCAATGGTATATTCATTACCAGGTATTTATTTAGAAAAGCTAAATAAAGTTTCTTTATATAATCGGCATTTATGTCAGTATTTTAACTTGGTTACTTTTTTGTATATTTCAAACAACAAATTAAAAAAACAATGAAAAAAGGAACGATTATTTTATTAGCAGTATTAGGTTTATTTGTGTTATTATTAATGAACGGATGTTCGAGTTATAATAACATGAATGAAAAAAGAACAGTAACTGAAGGAGCTTGGGCAAAGGTACAAAGTGCTTACCAACGTAGGTTAGATTTAATACCCAATTTAGTAGCAACAGTTAAAGGTGCTGCAAATTTTGAACAAAAAACACTAACTGATGTAATTGAAGCAAGAGCAAAAGCAAGTTCTATTCAAGTTGATCCTGATAAGTTGACTCCAGAAAACATTAAAAAATTCCAAGGTGCTCAAGGCGAATTAAGCCAAGCTTTGGGACGTTTAATGGTGGTTTCGGAGCAATATCCTCAATTACGTGCTACACAAAATTTTAGCGAGTTACAAAGTCAAATAGAAGGAACTGAAAACAGAATTAAAGTGGAAAGAGATAACTTTAACGATGCAGTTACAAACTATAACGTTTATATAAAAAAATTCCCTCAAATATTATACAGTGGATTATTTGGATTTGACAAAAAAGGATTTTTTGAAGCGGATGCTGCTGCCCAAAAAGCACCAGAAGTAAAGTTTTAAGTAATTAGTAACTCGTATTAGCTGGTTACAGTCAGTTCGAGCGGAGTCGAGAACGGTTTAACTGTTCTCGTCCGATAGGTATCGGACTTCGCTTGAATTGACATTTTTTTTAAATTTTCAAATACAAACAACTATGTCAGAACAATTTTTTAGTAAAGCACAACAAGACAGTATTGTTTTGGCCATACAAAATGCCGAGTTAAATACTTCGGGAGAGGTACGTGTTCATTTGGAACCCAATTGCAATATTGATGTTTTGGAAAGAGCAAAGCAAGTGTTTGCTGAATTGAAAATGAACGAAACTGAATTAAAAAATGGCGTATTATTTTATTTGGCTTATGCTGATAAAAAGTTCGCTATTTTGGGCGATAGTGGAATTCACGAAAAAGTTACTGACACTTTTTGGAACGAAGAAAAAGAATTAATGAAAACCTATTTTGCCAACGGACAGTTTACTGAAGGTATAAGTTTGGCAATAGAAAAAGCTGGTATAAAACTAAAAGAACATTTCCCATATTTTAGCCACGATACCAATGAATTGAGTAACGATATTTCGTTTGGAGGTAACCATGAAGCATAAAATAATATTATTTTTAAGTGTATGTTTTTTTACAATTAATATTTTTGCAAAAGAAACTCCTCCTGCTCCCAATCCTCCTGTATTTGTAAACGATTATGCCAATGCTATGCAACCGCAAGAGCGAGCAGCTTTGGAACAAAAATTATTCGATTATTTTAAGCAAACGTCTACTCAAATAGTAGTGGTTATTGAGCAATCGTTAGAAGGAGACGATGCATTTGGATATTCTCAAAAATTGGCTCAAAACTGGGGAATAGGAGAAAAAGATAAAAAGAATGGGTTATTAATTTATGTAGCATTGGCCGAAAGGAAAATGCGTATTCAGGTTGGTTATGGCTTAGAAGGAGCAATAACAGATGCCATTTCAAAACGCATTATTGATGGTATTTTAAAACCAAACTTTAAACAACAAGCCTACTTTAATGGATTAAATGAAGCAACTGATGCTATTACAAAAACATTGGCTGGCGAAGGTTTTACCAATGATAGAGAAGGGAAGAGCGAAGAGATACCTTGGGGCTTAATAGCAGTTGTTACAATTATTTTTTTAGCAGCTATTTTTAAGGGAGGCAAGGGCGGCCGAAGAGGCGGTGGAGGAGGAGGAATAGCCGAAGCATTGCTTTGGGGAACATTGGCAAGTGGAGGTTTCTCTGGTAGAGGAAGTTCAGACAGTGGAGGTGATAGTGGTTTTGGCGGATTTGGTGGTGGCAGTTTTGGAGGTGGAGGTGCAGGCGGAGATTGGTAAATAACAAGTTTTATTTATGAAAATAACCAAACCCATTTGGCTTAAAAACTTTTTTATTCGATTTAACAATATTGATAAAACAAATAGATTTTTAAGAAATGCGGGCATTATTTGGACAGCAGTTGTTTTATTCTTATTTATTCCAGAAGAGCTTATTAATTTATATGTAAGTAAAAATGGTACTTTGGTAAATACTAAAATTACTGAAATGCCAGACAATTGTGGCTATAAATTTGTGTATGCTAGTTTTGAACTTAAAACCAGGTAATCAATAAAAGGGTTTGGAGGTCATTTTGCAATGATTATAAATTAGGGGATTCTGTGCCCATGTATTTTCATAAAACCTTTCCAAATAATTCTGTATTTGAAATTCACAAAGATTACGAGATACATCAGGAACTGTTTTCATGTGTATTTTTACTATTCTTAGGGATTTTTATGATAAAATACGCGTACAAAGATTAATGATAAATTACGAAAACGCATTAGCTGAAATAGAAACTATTTTAGGTAAATTAAGTTTAAATGAACAGCCCTCTGGCATTAAAAATTTACAAAACTACATAGGTACAAAATACCATTTTTATGCTTTAAAAAATCCAACTGTTCAAGCGGTTTTTAAAAAAGGATTTTCGTTTAGTAATGAGCCTTTGCAAGCTCAAATACAATTGTACACTCAACTTTGGAATGAAAGTAATTGCTATGAAATAATGCATTTAAGTTTAATGTATTTATCTGTTTATAGCAGAAAAAACAAAGGAATGCATGCGCATTTAACAGCCAAAATCTTTTTGCCAAAAATAGATAATTGGGCACATAGCGATTTTTTATCGAGCATTATTGGCAGAAATATAATGTACGATGAAAAGGAAATTTATAAAGATTTAAAAGCACTTAATAATAGCAACAATTTATGGGAAAGACGTGCATCGTTAGTTCCATTGATTTATCATTTAAAAAGTAAAAAAAATGCCTTACTTGAAACTGATTTTATAGATTTAATAAACCCACTTATTGCCGATAAAGAATATTTTGTTCAAAAAGGGGTTGGATGGTTATTGCGTGAGTTTGGACAAAAATATCCCAATGAGTTATTGGCATTTTTATTTAAAAATGCACACCAAATAAGCAGTATTGCTTTTTCGTCAGCTACCGAAAAAATAGGTGTAAATGACAAAGAACAACTTAAAAAAATAAGAAGCGACTTTAAGAAATTAAACCGATTATAAATTGTCCATTTTTCGCTTTGCTCCATTGTTATAAGAATATTTTTTATCGATATCTACCAATTTATTTTTTTTGTAAGCAAATATGAATTTTAATTTAATGTTGTTTGCTTATTGGAATGACTCCTACGGAGTCAAATGTTTATAGTTATTTTTTTAATTAAAACACACGACCCCGTTGGGGTCGAACGCAATATCAAATTCTTGTTTTTATAAACATATGACCTTTTCAAGGTAAATTTTTTTTATTTTAACGACATTGAATTATAATTGGTATAAAAAAAATAATGCAGTTTATTAAATGGTTTTTATATTTTCGTTTTATAAAAATATTTAACCATGCTCGAGCAAATAGATTTAACCAAAATTTTGATTTTAGATATTGAAACAGTTCCTCAATATGCTAATTATACTGAACTGCCCGAACGATGGAAAAATTTATGGGAAAAGAAAGCAAACACCATTAACAAAGATGGTTTACAAACAATCGATGAGTTGTATCCAAGAGCAGGAATATATGCTGAGTTTGGTAAAATAGTATGTATTTCGGTTGGTTATTTTGGTAGTTCGGGTCGAACTTATCAGTTTAGGGTAAAATCGTTTTATGGACATAATGAAGCCGATTTGTTAGAAGACTTTTGCCGAATGATATCAAGACATTTTAATGAACCCGACAATTTATTATGTGCCCACAATGGAAAAGAATTTGATTTTCCATATATAGCCCGTAGGTGTGTTATAAATAAAATTCAATTGCCCGATGCATTGAATACTGCAGGAAAAAAGCCATGGGAAATAAGACATTTAGATACCATGGAACTTTGGAAATTTGGCGATTATAAGAGTTATACTTCGCTAGATTTATTAGCAGCTTTGTTTAATATAGAAACCCCCAAAGACGATATTGATGGAAGCCAAGTTTGGAAAGTGTATTGGCAAGAAAATAATGTGGAACGCATAAAAACATATTGCCAAAAAGATGTGGTTACTGTTGCTCAAATTTTATTAAGTTTTAGAAACGAAAGCAAACTAACTGAAGCAGATGTTTTGATAATTGATTAACCATTTTATTATACGCTTCTATTCGATTATTTTGCAACGGTTATGCAAAACCAAAAACCCTATTTAGTTGGAATTACAGGAGGAAGTGCCATGGGTAAAACCCATTTTTTAAACTCTTTAAAAAAATTATTTTCAACCGATGAACTTTGTGTAATTAGCCAAGATAACTATTACAAATTAGCTTACGAACACCAATTAGATAGCGAAGGAAAAATAAATTTTGATTTGCCTGAATGTATTGATTTGGATGCATTTGCAACCGATTTAGAAAAACTGCATAACAACGAAACCATTTACCGAAACGAATATTTGTTTCAGCACGAAAACCAAGTTGGCCCTTTATTAACGTTTAAACCTGCACCCATTATAGTGTGCGAAGGCTTGTTTATTTTTTATTCGGAAGCCATTCGCAAACAATTCGATTTAAAAATATTTATTCAAGCTGATGAAGAAATAGCGCTAAATAGAAGATTGAAACGCGATTTTAATGAAAGAAATATTCCTATTGAATACATTCACTACCAATGGAACAACCACGTAATGCCTGCTTTTGAAAAATACCTACTCCCTTTTAAACCCCAAGCCGACATTATTATAAATAACAACAACCATTTTGACAATAGCTTAAATGTGCTTGACGATCATTTTAGGTACATGATAGAGAAGAGAAAAATGGTAAGCAAGTAGTGAGATTTAAGAAATGAGAATTGAGAGATGAGAATTGAGAGATGAGAGATGAGAGATGAGAATTGAGAGATGAGAATTGAGAGATGAGAATTGAGAGATGAGAATTGAGAGATGAGATTTTTTTATAAATTTTGTATTTTCGATAAAAGGTGCGGGAAATATTCCCCCTTGTGCGTTGGCTTTGTATTGGTGAAGGGGGTTAGGGGGATGTTTTTTATTAAAAAAAAATTATATAAATTTGATACAAGCAATATGAAAATATTTTTTCAAACCTTTAGTATTACTACCAAACTAATAAGTATATTATTACTATTTATTTTTACCCAAAGCTGTTCAAAGGAAAGCCCTTGCAATAATTATACTTCACAAACTTTTAGCTATAAGCTTAGCGAAAATAACAAAAACCAAATACCTTTTAAAGGCTCTGATACCTTAAGGTACATTAGTAATATTGGTGATACCGCCATACTAATAGGGCAAGGCAAAAACAATTATATTTTAAATAGTAAAATAAGGGTAAGTAACAACCCCGCTTGCCCTGAGTACGACAACTATTCAAATGAATTTGTAGATATTAAATATAAAGGCACAAACTCAAATCTATTTGAAATTTTCGTAAGTTATTACAATGAAAACCCTTTTGGCGATGAACTTACAACTGTGTATTTAAATAGGTTAAATACCAACTACGAAGGCTATTATGGTTTTTACAACGATATGAATAGGTATATTCATATCGTGAATATTGGCTCAAATACTGTGTCAGGAGTTTTAATAGCAGATGATATTAGTAAAGACCCCTTTTTTATTTATAATAAATATTACGGCATTTTACAAATAACTTTAGATTCAAATACTGTTTATACATTAAACCAATAAAAATATGTATAAATTTACTATAAGTAGGTATTTTAATCAATTGCTTTGTTAAACATGTCGATGAAAACAACCACTATATGTAAAAATTTTAAATCCTAAGAGCGCTGCGCTAACTCAAAGGATAGCGAAATAAAAGTTTCGAATTTCGAATTTTATTTTTCGAATTTCCTCTAAGCTTTATACTCGCCAAAAACACTTCTAAAAGTATCGGCTATTTCGCCAAGGGTGGCAAGGTTTTCTACTGCTTCTATAATATGTGGCATTACATTGCTGCCATCTTTTGCTGCTTGTTCTAGCTGGGTTATATTGGCTTTTACCTTGTTGTTATCCCTTTCAGCTTTTAATTTATTTAGCTTTTCGGTTTGTTGCACACGTATATTATCGTCTATTTTAAACGAAGGTGGGGCTATTTCTTCCTCCACAGTAAATTTATTTACACCCACTATTACTTTTTCTTGGCTTTCAATATCCTTTTGGTATTTGTAGCTAGCTGCAGCAATTTCGTTTTGCATATAACCTTCTTCTATAGCATTTACACTTCCGCCCATAGCATCTATTTTTTCAATATACTTCCACGCTTCGGCTTCTACTTGGTTAGTAAGTTCTTCTATAAAATAACTTCCACCCATTGGGTCTACTGTATCAACCACTCCACTTTCAAAAGCTATAATTTGTTGCGTACGCAAAGCTGTTCTAGCTGCTGCCTCGGTTGGTAAATTCAATGCCTCGTCAAAACCATTGGTGTGCAAACTTTGTGTTCCGCCCATAACTGCTGCTAAAGCCTGTAAAGTTACCCTGGCTATATTATTTTCAGCTTGTTGCGCTTGCAATGTGCTTCCCCCAGTTTGGGTATGAAAACGCAACATCATGGCTTTTGGATTGGTTGCTCCTAAATCTTTAGCCATTTTAGCCCACATTCTTCTGGCTGCTCTAAACTTGGCTATTTCCTCAAAAAAATTATTGTGTGCATTAAAGAAAAAAGAAAGTCTTTGTCCAAATACATTTATATCTAATCCTTTTTCAATTGCTGCCAAACTATATGCTTTAGCATTTGCCAAAGTAAAAGCTATTTCTTGCACAGCAGTACTTCCTGCTTCGCGTATGTGGTAACCGCTAATTGAAATGGTATTCCACTTTGGCACTTCTAAACTACAATACTCAAAAATATCGGTAATTATGCGCATACTTGGCTTAGGCGGATAAATATAAGTGCCTCTAGCAGCATATTCTTTTAGTATATCGTTTTGAATAGTTCCTGATATTTTCTTAATGTCGGCACCTTGTTTTTTTGCCAAGGCAATGTAAAACGAAAGTAGGGTAGAAGCCGTTGCATTAATGGTCATGCTAGTAGTAATATCTTGCAGTTTTATACCATCAAAAAGGGTTTCAATATCGCGCAAACTATCAATGGCTACCCCAACTTTTCCTACTTCACCTTCGCTCATTATGTGGTCGCTATCATAACCTATTTGGGTTGGTAAATCAAATGCAACCGAAAGCCCCATAGTTCCATTTGCCAATAAATATTTGTATCGTTTATTCGATTCCTCAGCAGTAGAAAAACCAGCATACTGACGCATGGTCCATAATCGGCCACGGTACATATCGTGTTGCACCCCTCTAGTATAAGGAAATTCACCGGGAGTTTCGTTGTTTACTGAGTTGGTATTAGGTTTATATAATTCGTTAATGATTATTCCGCTATCGGTAGTAAATTTATTTTCAGACATATTTTTAAAAAATGTAGTGCAAATATAATTAAAGATATAGCTTTATTAAATGATAAGGTTTATTCTTGAATTTATTAATAATTTAAAATTTAAAACTTAATTTTTAGAAAAAATAAAGTTTTTAATTTCTTAAAATTAACCAAATTTGTTTTTATACCACAGTACTTTCTTTTAAATGAATTATAAATTTTTAACTTTATTTTTTGCTTTAATATTTGGGTTTTATACTCAATTATTTGCACAAGTAAATAGGAGAAATTCGAATAATATTGTTGCTTATAGTTCTAAATTTCAGCGCATAAACTCTACTGCCACAGCATATCATAGTTTTGAAATACGCAGTGGTACTTTATGGGCTTGGGGGTTTAATAGTTATGGTCAATTGGGCGATAGCTCCACTATTTTAAAACACCTACCAACGCAAATAGGTGTTAATACCGATTGGTTTTCGGTGAGTGCAGGTTATTACCATAGTTTGGCAATTAAAACAAATGGAACTTTATGGGCTTGGGGCAAAAACGATTATGGGCAACTAGGCGATAATACCAATACACAAAAAATAGTGCCTACTCAAATAGGAACTGATAGCAATTGGATTTGTGTTTATGCTGGCGAGTACCATAGTTTGGGTATTAAAGCAAATGGCACTTTATGGGCTTGGGGAAATAACCAATACAGGCAATTAGGAATAGGAAGTACTTCAAATAAAAAGGTACCAACCCAAGTTGGAACTGATAATAATTGGACAAGCATAATAGCTGGTAGTTATTACAGCATGGCTTTAAAAGCCAATGGAACAATTTGGAATCTATCAGGGAGTGGAACTGTTTTTAATCCAACTCAAATAGGATTAGAAAATAAATGGAAAGCAATATTTGGAGCGTATGGTGCAAGGTTTGCATTAAAATCGGATGGAAAATTGTATTCAATTGGTGTTACTTTTTCATCGGTTGATACCATAAACCAAATAGGAAACGACAGTAATTGGGTTAATGTAGCTGCTGGAAACGGACATGTAATTGCATTAAAAACAAATGGTACTTTGTGGGGCTGGGGCAACAATAGTGCTGGGCAGTTAGCCGATACAATAGAAGTAAATAGGCCAACTCCATTTCAAATAGGCAGTGCTAACGATTGGGTGGAAATAGCAGCAGGTTTTAGTCATTCAATGGCTGTAAAAGCAAATGGAAAATTTTATACTTGGGGAAGCAATGATTATGGGCAAATAGGCAATCAAAGTTTTGTAAACGAAAGTGCTCCAATATTAATTAATACCGAAAATAATTGGCTTGCCACAGGAACTGGAAATAATTTATCAGTAGCTTTAAAATCGGATGGTAAATTATGGACTTGGGGTTTAAATAATTATGGACAGCTAGGAATTGGCAATAACATAAATAATAATAGACCTCAACTTACCGATACTGCAACTAATTTTAAAAGTTTTGCTGTAGGTGGTTTTCATATTTTGGCATTAAAATCAAACGGTACTTTATGGAGCACAGGGTACAATGGTTATGGTCAACTAGGAAATGGAAGCAGCTTAAATAAAGAGATATTTACAGCAGTTGGAATTGAAAATAATTGGAATTTTTTAACAGCAGGTGAACTAAATAGTTTTGCAATAAAAAGCAATGGAACGCTTTGGGGTTGGGGTTTAAATGGAAATGGCGAATTGGGCGATGGTACTTTTACATCAAAAAATAACCCTATTCAAATTGGGAACGATAATAAATGGATAAGCATAAGTGCTGGAGTTTACCACACTATTGCGCTAAAAGCTGATGGAACTTTATGGGCTTGGGGCAATAACTTTTATGGTCAGTTAGGCGATAGTTTACTTCCATATAAAACCACTCCAGCTCAAATAGGAACCGATAATAATTGGACAAAAATAGAAGCAGGCAATAACTATAATATTGCTATAAAAAGCAATGGCACTTTATGGGCTTGGGGGCAAAATAACTTTGGCCAACTTGGGCTTAACGATTCGTTGGTTAGGTATTACCCTACTCAAGTAGGAGTTGAAAATAATTGGATTGATTTATCGTGTGGTAGTTTTCATAACGTTGCTTTAAAAAGCAATGGCAGTATTTGGGCTTGGGGAAATAATGGCAATGGGGAGTTTGGCAACGGCACTTTTACTGATAGTAAAATTCCTTTAAAAATTAGCGAGGATAAAAATAATATTATAGTAAATGCAGGAAATGGGCACAGTGTTTTATTAAAATCAAATAGGAGGCAATTATGCATCAGTGGGCTGAATAATTTTGGACAAATTGGGGACAGAACAGTTACCAATAAAAACATTTTTACTTGTATAAAAGAATGCGAAAAACCCAATGCGCCACTTGTAAATAATACCAGTATTTGTTTTGGAAATAATGCAACTGTTTTTGCAAGTGGGCTGGGAAATATTTCGTGGTACGATTCACTAGAAAATGGAAATTTATTAGCAAGAGGGAATAGTTTTTCACTTTTAAATTTAATAAAAAATAAAACTATTTATGCCCAAGATAGCAGTTGCGATATTAGTACTTCAAGGTCACCCCTAACCATAACAGTTCTCAATAAAATTAATAGTGGATTTACAATAAATAATAGCAATCAATGTTTAAAAAACAATGAATTTATATTTACCGACACTACAAATGTTGACTCAAATAATTTTAAAAGTATATGGAAATTGAGCAATGGCGATACATTTTCTATAAAACAAATTGTAAAAAAATTTAGTGTAGCAAATACAGTTTCTGTTAAGTTAATTAATTATAATTTAACAAATAGTTCTTGTGCCGATTCGGTTACAAAAAACATTCAAATATTTAATAACCCAACTGTAAAAGCGGTAGCTACCGATACCATTTTATGTGAAGGCAAACCTATGATTTTAAATGGAAATGGAGCAAAAAATTATAATTGGGATAATGGTATTACCAACGGAAATGCCTTTAATGTTGTTAGTAGCAAATACTATAAAGTTATAGGAACTGATTCGAATAATTGTGTAAACGAAGATTCTATTTTTATAAAAGTTAATAAAAAGCCAATGGTATCTGTTACAATAAATTTTAATGATGTATGTGCTAAAACTCCAATAACACTAGAAGGTAAAGGAGCTTTAAGTTATACATGGAATAATAATGTAATAAATGGAAAGGCATTTATTGTTACAATCTCTGATACCTTTAGAATGATAGGAATTGATAGCAATAGTTGTGCTGATTCAGCTAAAATTTTTGTTAAAGTTAAACCCTTGCCCGATGTTACTGTTTCAAAAAATAAAAACGAGTTAATTTCAAACCAAAACAATGCCTTATATCAGTGGCTTGATTGTAGTATAAACAAATTACCTATTGCCAATGAAACAAGTAAAAGTTTTAATGCAAAAGTAAATGGGAATTATGCGGTAATGGTCTCTTTAAATAGTTGTATAGACACTTCGCAATGTATAAATATAAATAGCATTGGTTTAAAAGAAGACTTTAAAAACAAAAATTACTTTTCTATATATCCTAACCCCACAAATGGTGTTTTTTATATTGAAACCAATCAGGAAGGAAATTATTTAATTGTTAATAGTATTGGTAAAATTATTAAAGAGTTTGATGTTAAAAATGAAAATAAAATTTTGTTGAATTTCAGTGATTTTTATAGTGGTATTTACTTTATAATAAACCCTGAAAACAAACAGTTTTCAAGACAAAAAATAGTGATAATAAACTAATAATTGTAAAATTTTATTAATGGTAATAAATCAAACTACATATATATTTATTATTGTAATATGAAAAAACTTTTAGTACTTTTATTTATTTTACTTTCCATTCAATCTTTTTCTCAAAACAATTGGCTAAAAAACTTTGGCTCTACTCAATTAGATTATGGCGATAAGTTAATAACTGATCAGTTAAATAATGTATATATTGCTGGAAGAATGCGAACCAACATGACAATTGGCGATACTACATTAATAAAAATGGGTGCCAATCCTTACAATTATTTTCTAGCAAAATTTACTGAAAGTGGTCAATTTATATGGGCTTTACACGTGGATGTTGCTCCAAATACAGATCCTGTTGGTGGCTTAGCGTGTGATGTGTTAAATAATGTTTATATGGCATTAGAAAGACCTGGAACCTTGTATAAAATTAGCACAAACGGTATTATTTTAATAAAAAAAACTTTCAATGCTCAAAATGCTCGTTTATCGAATGTACAAATTGATAAAAATTTTAATATTTGGGTTGGTGGATCTTTTAGCCAAAGTAATTTTAGTTTAGATGGATTACCACAAAAGCCTCATTTAGGTGGTACAGGAATGTTTATTGCTAGATTAGATTCTACTTTAAAGGCAAAATTAGTAATACCAATTGGTAGTAATAGTTTAAGTTCACGGGTAGGAAGAATTGCAATAAAAGACAGTTCAGTTTATGTTGTTACCAATTCGGATAACAGTGTTTATATAAAAAATGATACCATTAAAGATGCTAAAATAATAACGGCAAGTTTTGATTTAACAGGTAAATTAAATTGGTATAAAGCCATTTATTCTGTAGGTTTATTGGGAGGAGAGCAAATTTGGGATATAGCGGTTTCAGATAGTCACCAAGTAGTTATTATTGGTGAGTATTTTAGACCTATTAAAATAGAAAATATTGAATTAAGCAATTTTGATGAAAAGGATAATTTTTTTATGGTTTCTTATAATAAAAATGGAAGTTTATTTTGGGCTAAAAAATCAAATACTATTTACTCTTTAGGCAAAGCAGTTAAATTTACTCAAGAAGGTAAAATTGCAGTTATAGGTAATTATAATTTTTCATTTTCATTTGGCACTTCCAGTATTGGCGATGGTTTAAGCAATAAATCGTACCCTTTTTTAATGGAGTTAGACAAAAATGGAAATACAGCATGGATTAAAAACCTAGGTCAATCGGATTGGGCTTATGCCATTGATTTGGCAATAGATAAAAAAGGTAATTGGTATTTAGGAGGGCAATACCAAGCAACAACTACCAATGTTATTGATGGAAAACCTTTGACAGTAGTTGGCGAATCGGATATTTATTTACTAAAAAACTTTACTATTTCCCAACCAACAATAGGCAGTACTATTTTTTGTAATGACGGCTCTACAAAGCTCATTCCGGTTTCCGGTTTAAATGTAAAATGGTATACTGATTCATTGCTTCAAAATTTAATTCATACGGGATTAAATTTTAACTTTTTTACTAATAATGACACTATATTTTATGTTACACAAAGTTCAGGTCCTGCAACAAGCAATGGGTTAAAAGTAAATGTAAGTGTTAAACAATTAACCAAAGTTAAATTAACACAATCAGGGAATACCTTAACTGTAACTCCTGCTGTTGGTAAAACTTATTCGTGGTTTAAAGACAATGTATTTTTGAGTGGAAATAATTTGGCTAGTTATACTCCAACCACTAGTGCAAAATACCATGCTTTAATGATTGACAATAACAATTGTTATAACTATACAGATACTATAAATTTTGTTACCAATTCGATTGATTATATTGAAGAAAAGTTATTAAGTATTTTTCCAAATCCATTTTCAAATCAACTTGTAATTCAACTTAATTCAAATGAATTAATCGACTTAAAAACTACCATTTACAATTCAAAAGGAATGATTGTTTTGAACTCGAATTTTGACAAAAATAGAAATTTTGTAATCGATATTTCTTCATTATCAAAAGGATTATATTTTGTGGAGTAAACCTTAGGTGAGAAAAAATTTACTAAAAAATTTATAAAAGTATAGTTATATTTAAATTGGTTTGAAAAATAAATGATATAATCATTTTAGGTTAATCATAAATATCTTTTCTGTGTCCAATTGTAATTATATCAATTACAACCTCTTTTTCAAAAATATTTTAAATAATGCGATAATTCCCAACTCTTATTCTGTATCCATCCCTTCCTTTTAATTTTTTAAAACCATTTGGCCTAGGATTTTTGGATAAATTAATAATTGCTTGTTTTATGTTTAAATAAAAAGGGTTAGGAATTTTTTCTAATTCTTTAATTGCTTGTCTACTAAAATTTATAGCGTAAACCACTTATTACTTTTTATTAGATTCAATCATTTTAAAAGCAATATCCATTGGAATTCTTTCACCAGAATCATTTTTCTTTGTTTCATCATAAAGACGAATATCATCAAGCTCTTCAAGTTCTTCTATTATATTCTCAAACTCCAATATAGGAAGAATTACTAATGATTTATTCCCGCTAGAGTCTTTAATGTATTGAGGATGTAGTGTCTGCAACTTTATGTTTTTTGAAATACAAACATAAGTAATTTTAAAATAATTTCAATTTTTTTAATTCTTTCTATCAATAATGTATTCAACCAACATAGCTAGTTTGTCGGCAGTTTCTTTATTTTCAAGTTGCTTCAATATATCAATGGCTTTGTTTTTATAGTCAATCATTACTTTTCGGGTGTAAGCAATGCCATTATGCTCGTTAACGTATTTTATAACTTCAGCAATTCGTTGTTTATCGGTATTGTAATTTTTTATAGAATTTATAATATAGTTTTTAGTTTTTTTATCAGCATTATTTATCGTGTAAATAATGGGGAGAGTAAGTTTTTTTTCTTTTAAATCAATTCCAGTAGGCTTGCCAATATCGTCATCGCCATAATCAAGTAAATCATCTTTTATTTGAAAAGCTATTCCAATACATTCACCAAATAAGTGCATTTGTTCTATTTGTTCTTGGTTAGCACCTGCACTGGCAGCGCCCATTGCACAACACGATGCAATTAATGAAGCAGTTTTTTTACGAATAATGTCAAAATAAATTTCTTCTGATAGATTTAAGTTACGGGCTTTTTCAATTTGTAATAATTCGCCTTCACTCATTTGTTCTACAGCGGTACTTACTATTTCTAGTAATTTAAAATCTTTATTTTTAACTGCTAAAAGCAATCCTTTCGATAACAAATAATCGCCAACTAAAACTGCAATTTTATTTTTCCAAAGGGCATTAATACTAAAAAAACCCCTGCGTTCATCACTGTCATCCACTACATCGTCATGCACCAAAGTAGCGGTATGCAAAAGCTCAACTAAGCTAGCTCCTCTGTAGGTAGCATCGGTAACACCATTAAATAATTTAGCACTGTAAAACACAAACATGGGCCTAACTTGTTTGCCTTTGCGCTTTACTATATACGTCATAATAGTATCAAGCAATGCTACATTGCTTTTCATAGCCAGTTTAAATTTATCTTCAAATAAATTTAACTCGTTTGCTATAGGTTGTTTTATTATATCTATTTGATTCAATTAAGTTTTACTTTGCGCATCAACAGCAGCAATAGTTACCATATTTACTATTTCGCGCACACTACTTCCTAATTGTAATACGTGTGCCGATTTTTTAAGGCCTAATAAAATAGGTCCAATGGCTTCACTTGATCCTAATTCTTGCAATATTTTATATGAAATATTTCCTGAACTTAATGAAGGGAAAATTAATGTATTCACAGGTTCGCCATTCAATTCGCTAAAAGGAAAATTATTTGATAACATTTTTTGATTTAAAGCTATATTGGCTTGTATATCTCCATCAACAACCATGAAAGGATAACGCTCTTTTAGCATTTTTCTTACTAAGTTCATTTTCTGAGGTACTTCTCCATCAGCCGATCCAAAATTGCTATAACTTAACAATGCAATTCTAGGTTCAATATTTAATTTTTTAACAGCTTTGTATGTTGAATAGGTGATGTCAACCAAATCTTCTGCACTTGGGTACCTATTTACTGTAGTATCAGAAAAAAACAATGTACCTTTTTTACTCAACATAATGTACATACCTGCTACATTTTTAGTTCCCTCTTCTTTCCCTAAAATTTGTAAAGCAGGTTTTATAGATGTTGGGTAATTTTTTGTTAAACCACTTATCATTGCATCTGCTTCACCCATTTCAACCATCATTGGTGCAAAATAATTTCTTTCAAACATCAGCTTTCTTGCTTCGTATAAAGTAATTCCTTTACGTTGTCGTTTCATAAAGAAAATATCAGCAAATGCATAGCGTTTAGACTCCTCTTCAATTGGGTCAATAATTTTTACATCTTTTAAATTTATATTATTTTCAAGTATAATAGCGTTAATTTTTTCTCTATTTCCTAATAAAATTGGAATGGCAATTCCTTCATCTTTTACAATTTGTGCAGCCCTAAGTATTTTATAATTATCAGCTTCGGCAAATACAACTTTCTTAAGGTCTTGCTTGGCTTTATCGGTTATTGCTCTTATAAAATTGCTTTCTTTTCCAAGCCTAGCCAGTAATTGATGATTGTATTTTTCCCAATCGTGAATTGGATGTTTTGCAACACCACAGTCCATAGCAGCTTTAGCTACTGCTGGCGAAACCGTTGTAATTAATCTTGGGTCAATTGGTTTTGGTATAATATAATTTTTACCAAATGTTACATTTTTTTCGTTGTAAGCTAAATTTACTATTTCAGGAACTGGTTCTTTGGTTAATTGAGCTAAAGCATACACAGCAGCAATTTTCATTTCTTCAGTTATTTTTGATGCCCTCACATCCAAAGCACCTCTAAAAATATAAGGAAACCCCAATACATTATTAACCTGGTTTGGGTAATCGCTTCTGCCAGTTGCTATAATAATATCAGGTCTTGAAGCTATTGCTAAATCGTAAGATATTTCAGGATTTGGATTTGCTAAAGCAAACACAACGCAATCCTTAGCCATACTTCTCAGCATGTTTTGGTCTACTACATCTGCTTTCGATAACCCAACAAAAACATCAGCATTTTTCATCGCATCTTTTAGTGTATTTATATTTCTGTTGGTTGCAAACTGTTTTTTAGTTTCATCTAAGTTAGGGCTATCAACTCTTATAACGCCTTTGCTATCGCACATAACTAAGTTGTTTGGCTGAACGCCCAATGCCAACATTATTTTAGCACAACTTATAGCCGATGCGCCAGCACCATTATAAACTACTTGTACATTATTAATATTTTTACCTATAATTTCTAAAGCATTTAAAAGTGCAGCACCAGTAATTATAGCAGTTCCATGTTGGTCGTCATGCATTATTGGAATATCAAGTTCTTCTTTTAAACGCTTTTCTATTTCAAAACATTCAGGAGCTTTTATATCTTCTAAATTTATACCACCAAAAGTACAAGCAATATTTTTTACTGTACTTATAAATTCTTCGGTATTTTTTGTGCTAATTTCTATGTCGAATACATCAATATCGGCAAATATTTTAAACAATACTGCTTTGCCCTCCATTACTGGTTTCGAGGCCTCTGGTCCTATATCTCCTAATCCTAATACAGCAGTTCCGTTCGAAATAACTGCAACCAAATTTCCTTTAGCTGTGTATTTGTATACATCGTCAATATTTTCGGCAATGGCTATGCATGGTTCTGCTACCCCAGGCGAATAAGCTAAACTTAAATCTCTTTTTGTATTGGTGGGTTTTGTAGATACAATTGCAATTTTACCAGGTCGGCCTTTGCTGTGGTATTTTAATGCATCTTCTTTTAATTGGCTCATTTTTTAAAAAATTTACTTTAAAAAGTAATTTTAGAATAAGGGTAGGAATAAATATTTATTAATGAGCAAACGTAATATTATTTTTTATAAATACTATTTGATAAAAATAATGATGTAAGCGTATTTATTACCTGTTTAAAATATATTTAAGTACCTTTTGGTACAATTCTTCGGGTTTAAAAGGCTTCGTAACAAAATCGTTCATACCAGCTTCTATAACCTTTTTCCTAGTTTCTAAAAAAGCATCGGCACTTAAAGCAATAATTGGTATATAACGGTTTTTAACCGGAGAATTGTGAGAACGTATAATTTCAGTTGCTTGAAATCCGCTCATTTCAGGCATTTGTAAATCCATTAATATTAAATCAAAATCGTTTCTTATTTTCAATAACTCAATAGCTTCCACACCATTATTGGCAATTACTACATCAGTGTTCCACTTTTTAAAAAACTGTTTGGCTACAAATTGATTCATAACGTTGTCTTCTACAACCAATATTTTGTATTCACTTAAATCAAATATTTCTAGCGCTGATTTTTCATTTTCTAGTTCCAGTAAATTACTCGTATTAAAGTCTAATACTACTATAAAAGATGTTCCTTGCCCTACTTTACTTTTTACTTTTATATCGCCATTTTGCAATAAAGTTAAGTTTTTAGTAATAGCTAAGCCCAATCCTGTTCCTCCAAATTTTCTTGTAGTATCAGTATATGCTTGGGTAAAACTATCAAATATTTTCGACTGTTTGTGCTCTGCAATACCTATTCCAGAGTCCGAAACTTTAAATTGAAGCTTGGTTTTTTCTGTATTTTTTTCTATTAAATCTATTTCAACTTTTATAAATCCTTTTGATGTAAACTTCAATGCATTTCCTACTAAATTAAATAATATTTGATTTAATCTATAAGGATCACCTTTTATAATGTTTGGAACATTTGGATCAATTCTTACTGTAAAATCTAACCCCTTTTCTTTCGATCTGTAATCAAAAGTTTTTTGAAGTTCTGTCATTCTTTGACGAATGTCAAACTCAATATTTTCGAAAGTTATTTTACCTGCTTCTATTTTCGAGAAATCTAAAATATCATTTATAATAACTAATAAATTATCGGCCGAGTATCTAATAGATTTTAAATTTTCTAACGAAGTGCCTTCAAAAGTTTTTTCATCTAATAGTAAATCAGTTAAACCCATAATAGCATTCATAGGTGTTCTAATTTCATGACTCATATTCGATAGAAATTCTGTTTTAGCTTTTGCAGAAATTATTGCGTCATTTCGTGCTTGCAATAACTCTTTCTGAAATTTTTTAGTTTCAGTTATATCTTTGCTAAATACTGCTACTCCTGTAGTTTCACCTTCGCTTTTAATTGGATTGTAGGTAGTTTCAAAACAATAATAAACATCATTTAAAGTATTTTCTTCAATGTGTGTAAGTGTTTCTCCTAATAAACATTCATTTATGTGCTTTAAAATATCGTCATTTTTGATTATGTCCTTAATATTATCACCAATTTTCACATAAATATTTAATTCAGATAAAATTTTGGTTTTAAACGATGAGTTAAAAGAAATAATATTATACAATTTATCAATTGCAAAAACACTGTTTTGTGTACTTTCAATTATTGCAGTTAGTCTATTGTTATTTTCTTTAATTTCTTCTTCGGCTTTTAGTCTTTGGCTTTCTATTTCCCATATTCTTATGCCATTTAATATTACTTTTTGTATTTGATCAGGATTAAGTTCGGCTTTGGGAAAATAGTCAAACGCACCGTTTTTAATCATTTGAACAGCTAGTTTCTCATCGCCTTGAGAAGTCATTACTGCAATGGGGGTAAATATTTTTAACTCTCGTATTTTTATTAGTAATTCAAGTCCGTCCACACCGGGTAATAAATAATCTAAAAAAATGCAATTGTATTTATATTTATTAATTGCTTCTATTGTTTCTTCTGCATTTTTGCATATTTCAAGTTCGTATTTTAAACCTGTTTTTTTTAATGTTCGTTGAAACGAGATTATATCTACATCATCATCATCAACTAGTAATATTTTATAAATATCAACTTGCATATTGTTATTTAAAAAAAGGTTTAATTTGGAAATTCACACAATTTCCAGAAACTATTCAATGTACTTACCACTTCCATAAATTGCTCCATAGATAGAGGTTTTAAAATGTATCCAGCAACATTGAAATTAAAGGCTTCTACTTTGTCATTGTCTTCATTCGATGTTGTCATTACAAATACACTTATATTTTTAAGCGATTCTTCACTCCTCAAAACTTTTAAAAATTCTATTCCGCCCATCTTAGGCATATTTAAATCTAAAAGAATTATTTTTGGAGCATTCATAGGGTCATTGGCATGAACTTTATGCAAATATTCCAAAGCCTCAATGCCATTATTTGTTATATGCAAAGGGTTTGTAATATTGTTTTTTTTGAATGCTCTTCTTACATTCATTATGTCTATTTCATCGTCTTCAACTAGTAATATGTTTATCATTTTGTCGCTCATTGTGGTTTTTTTTTGTTCTTTGTTTCAATATTAATTTTTTTTAAATTTATAAACTATTTTTATTCTAAAAAATTAATAACATTACAATATAAAAACTTACAAATACTGTATTTGGATTATTTTTCTGCGCTTGATTCATAAATAAATTTAATAAGTATTTTTTTGTTAACTTCTTAAAACTAAATAAATAGAATAAGGTTTATATTTGCAAAGTTTTATGAATGTAAAAGTAGAAATTGACGATAATTCAGGTTTTTGTTTTGGGGTAGTGTTTGCTATTTCAATGGCAGAAGATATTCTTGACAACGAAGGTAAATTATATTGCTTAGGCGATATTGTTCATAACGATGAAGAGGTTTCGCGTTTAAAAGCAAAAGGGTTGCAAATTATTGATCATGAGCAACTAAAAGAATTAAGAAATGTAAAAGTTTTAATTAGAGCGCATGGTGAACCTCCCGAAACCTATAAATTAGCAATGGACAATCAAATAGAGTTAGTTGATGCGAGTTGCCCAGTAGTTTTAAAGTTACAAAACAGAGTAAGGGAAGCTTATAACGACAATGAACAAATTTTAATTTATGGTAAACATGGCCATGCAGAAGTTAAAGGTTTGGTGGGTCAAACAAACGGAGAAGCCATAGTGGTTGAAACTTTTGATGAATTAGAAAAACATAACCTACCTAAAAAATTACAATTATTTAGCCAAACTACAAAGCGAACTAAAAACCTTTACAAACTTAAAACCACACTCGAAGAAAAAGGCATTGAGGTTGATTTTAACGACACTCTTTGTCGCCAAGTAAGCAATAGAGATGTTCAATTACCTGCATTTGTTAAAAAATTTGATAAAGTTGTTTTTGTTGCAGGAATAAAATCATCAAACGGAAAAGTTTTGTTCGATGTATGTAAGGAAAACAATCCAAACACTTTTTTTGTTAGTAATAAAAACGAATTAAATAAAGATTGGTTTAAAGAAAATGACAATGTAGGAATTTGTGGAGCTACTAGTACTCCCCAATGGCAAATGGAAGAAATAAAAGAAAAAATTCTTTCATTTTAATAATTAAAAAACATGAAAACAATAATTATAACATCATCAATTTTAGTAATTGGAGCAATTTTAGTATACAGTTTTAAAAACAAAAAAGCTGAAAACAGTACCGATGGAAAGTCATTTTACGATTTAACAATTAAATCATTAGATGGGAAATCGGAAATTAAAATGAGCCAATTCAAAGGCAAAAAAATATTATGTGTTAATGTAGCTAGTAAATGTGGTTATACCCCACAGTACGAAGGTTTACAAAAACTATATGAATCAAATAGTGGAAAATTAGTAATAATAGGTTTTCCGTGTAATCAATTTTTGTATCAGGAATCGGGAACGCCTGAGGAAATTGCAACTTTTTGTAAAAAGAATTATGGAGTTACTTTTCCATTAACCGAAAAAATTGATGTTAAAGGATCAAAACAACATGAAATTTACCAGTGGCTTACCAATAAAGCCACCAACGGGATAAAAGACGTGGAAGTAAAATGGAACTTTGGTAAGTTTTTAATTGACGAAAACGGAAAATTTGTAGAATACTTTGGAAGCAATACAGAACCTCAAAGCGAAGAAATTGCTAAATATTTAAAATAAAATTTGTTATTTTTAAAAAGCCAAAATCATTTATTATATTTGATTTTGGCTTTTTTTATGCTTAAATATTTAACACAACTAATCTATCCTAACAATTGTATTTGCTGCTATAATCAGTTAGTCGATTCTGAAATTTATGTGTGTACCGCCTGTTTATTAGAACTACCGGTAACTAACTTTCATACACTTAATGAAAATGATTTAGAAAAAGTTTTTTGGGGAAGAGTAAAAATAGAAAAAGGAATAGCTATGTTTTTTTATAAAAAAGGTGGCAAAACAGCTAAACTTTTACATGCTTTAAAATACCATAACGATCCTGAAATTGCTCATTTTTTGGGGAGGTATTATGCAACTTTTTTAAAAAATTTTATTAAAGAAAATGCCATAGATGCATTGGTGGCCATTCCATTACACAAACACAAACTAAAGTTAAGGGGTTATAATCAAAGCGAAATGATTGTTAAAGGTTTACAAAAAGTATTGGAAATAGAAAACTTAAGCGAATATGTTTTAAGGAATAAATTTACTGAAACTCAAACAAAAAAAACGCGTTTTGAACGCAACGAAAATGTAAATAAAGTATTTGAAATAAGTAATGAAACTACATTTGAAAATAAACACATTTTATTAATAGATGATGTAATAACAACTGGAGCTACCATTGAAAGTTGTGTAAATCAACTAACACAAATTAATAACTGCAAAGTAAGTATTGGTTCTTTGGCATTTGCTCATCAAGGCATTTAATTATTAATTTTTTCAATTAATATTTTTACTATGTTCGCCCTAACTATTACTGTAAAACCTTTATTTTAATGAAAAATAGTGTTTTCAGGTTCTTAAGAACATAATTAGTAATTATAAAAAGCATAATTTAATATGACAGAATCACAGAAAAAATCGATGTTCAAAAATCTTACTTTTCAAATAATTGTTGCCATGTTTTTGGGAGCAGTTTTGGGTATTTTTGTTCATTCAAATTACGACATTAGCTCAGCCAAAACGTTTAGTGGTTATATTAAAATGCTTGCCACAATATTTATTAGGTTAGTTCAAATGATTATTTCTCCATTGGTTTTTACAACTTTGGTAGTAGGTATTGCTAAGTTTGGCGACATTAAAGCAGTAGGACGAATAGGAGGTAAAGCTATGGCTTGGTTTTTTACAGCGTCATTTATTTCATTGTTAATTGGTATGTTTTGGGTTAATATTTTAAAACCAGGAAATGGGCTAAATCTGGCCAATTTAGATGCAACTTCGGTTCCTGATTTAGCCGAAAAAACACATGGTTTTTCTGCGCAAAATTTTATTGAACACATTATTCCCAAAAGTATAATAGAGGCAATGGCCTACAACGAAATTTTACAAATTGTTATTTTTTCTATATTTTTTGGTTTAGCCGCTGCCGCCATAGGCGATTATGCCAAACCAGTAATTTCTGCCTTAGATAAAACATCGCATATAATTTTAAAAATGGTAAATTATGTAATGTATTTTGCTCCTATTGGTGTTTTTGGAGCCATTGCAGGGGTATTTGCCATTAGAGATTTAAATGATTTATTATTGACATATGCTAAATTTTTTGGATCTTTTTTAGTTGGAATTTCAACACTTTGGGCTTTTTTATTGCTAATTGGTTTTGTGTTTTTAGGTCATAAAATGAAATCGTTATTTAAACACATATTATCTCCCTTAGTAATTGCATTTGGCACCACAAGTTCCGAAGCAGTTTTTCCAAAATTAACCGAAGAGTTAGAACGTTTTGGTATTAAAGATAAAATTGTTTCGTTTATGTTGCCTTTGGGTTATTCATTTAACTTAGATGGAAGCATGATGTACATGACATTTGCAAGTATTTTTATAGCACAAGCGTATGGCATTCCTCTCGATATGCCAACACAACTAACCATGCTTTTTGTATTAATGCTTACAAGTAAAGGCATTGCAGGTGTTCCACGAGCAAGTTTAGTAGTAGTAGCAGCCACTTGTGGCATGTTTAAAATTCCAGTCGAAGGAATTGCATTAATTTTACCAATCGATCATTTTTGTGATATGTTTAGAAGTGCAACCAATGTTTTAGGAAATGCACTTGCTACTAGTGTTGTTGCAAAGTGGGAAAAAGAAATATAAACTTTTAAAAACGGGTTTTATTTTATACCATATCTTAATTTATTTAGCCAATTTAATAAACTTAAAAACAGTATTATTATTTTAGCGTTGGTTATCAGTTAATTATTTTAAAACAATACCTTTTTAACTTAGTAATTTTTTCGTTTTTTTGCATTCCTTTAAAAATATGACAAGCTACACAAAAGAAACTTATATGCGCTGGTTTGAGCAAATGATGCTTATGCGTAGATTTGAAGAGAAAACAGCACAGCTATATGGCCAACAAAAAATAAAAGGTTTTTGCCATTTATACATTGGTCAGGAAGCAGTTGTGGCTGGTACAATGACAGCTTTAAATAGCGATGATAGAATTATAACTGCTTACCGCGACCATGCACATGCTTTGGCTTGTGGCATAACTGCCAATGAAGTAATGGCTGAATTATATGGAAAAGTAACGGGCTGCTCCAAAGGGAAAGGTGGTTCCATGCATATGTTTAGCAAAGAGCATAATTTTTTTGGTGGACATGGAATAGTTGGTGGACAAATACCGTTAGGAGCTGGAATTGCTTTTGCCGATATGTATAGAGGCGGAAAGCAAGTAACAGTTTGTTACATGGGCGATGGTGCAGTTCGACAAGGGGCATTGCACGAAGCATTTAACATGGCAATGCTTTGGAAAATACCTGTAATATTTGTTTGCGAAAACAATGGTTACGCAATGGGAACTTCGGTTGAAAGAACTACCAATCAAATGGATATTTATAAAATTGGTTTAGCCTACGACATGCCTTGTAAAGAAGTTGATGGAATGCAAGCAGAAACAGTGCATGAGGCCATTGCCGAAGCTGCTGAGAGAGCAAGAAAAGGGGATGGTCCTACATTTTTAGAAATTAGAACTTACCGTTACCGTGGTCATTCAATGAGCGATCCTGCAAAATATAGAACCAAAGAAGAAGTGGAAGAGTATAAAATGCGCGACCCTTTGGAAAGAGTAAGAAAATCAATTTTAGATAATAATTGGGCTTCTGAAAATGAATTAGAAGCGATTGAAGAAAAAATAATGGTTGAAGTATTGGCATCGGTTGAGTTTAGCGAAAATTCTGCTTATCCCGAGAGTGCTGCTTTGTGGGAAGATGTATACTCAGAACCAAATTATCCATTTATTAAAGAATAAAAAAACGTTAAAGAATTTATATAATAAGAAAAGGAAATGTCAGAAAAAAACAAAAACTCGGGATTAGATTTAGATGCTACATTGATGGAAACAACCCACAAAGTAGAACATTTTTACCAGAATAATAAAAAGAACATAAACATGGTTGGAGGTACAATTTTAGCAATTGTATTAGGTTATTTTTTATTTACTAAATTTTATTTAGAACCAAAAGAAAAAGAAGCACAAGTTGCTATTTTTCCTGCACAAAACTGGTTCGAAATTGATTCATTTAATTTGGCTTTAAACGGACAAGGTGATAAATTGGGTTTTTTAGCAATTACCACTGACTATAGCATGACTAAAACTGCAAATTTAGCTCATTACTACGCGGGAGTTTGTTACATGCAAAAAGGCGATTTTGCTAGTGCAATTGATCAGTTAGAAGATTTTGATACAGATAATAAATTAATTGGACCAATAGCCACTGGCTTGTTGGGCGATGCTTACAGCGAAACCAATGATTATGACAATGCCATTAAAAACTATAACAAAGCAGCTAACATGGGCAAAAACAAACTAACTGCTCCAGTATACTTAAAAAAGGCTGCTTTTGTTTACGAAGAACAAAAAGAATGGGGAAGTGCAGTAAATATGTACGAAAAAATTAAAAACGATTATCCTGAATCGTCTGAAGCAAGCGATATAGACAAATATTTAGCAAGAGCAATAGCACAAAGAGACAATTAATAATTTTACTCGTCATTGTGGCTCCGCTCAATGACCAATGTTTATGGCATTAACGAACTATAAACAATAAAAACAAAAAGAGGTTATACTTTAAAGTAAACCTCTTTTTTTTACATTAAAATTAATAAAATATGGCAACTCAATTAAAAAATTTATCAACTACTAGTTTAGTAGCAAACAAAGCATTTTTAAAAACCAAAATAAGTATAGTTGTATCCGAATGGAACAACGAAATTACATTTGCCTTGCGCGATGGTGCTATTTCTTTTTTAATGGAAATGGGTGTAAAAGAAAAAAATATTTTGATAAGCTACGTGCCGGGTGCTTTTGAATTAGCGCATGGCGCACAATTAATGGCTTTAGATAAAAAATGTGATGCGGTTATAACCATTGGCTGTATTATAAAAGGCGAAACTCCTCATTTTGATTTTATAGGCAATGCTTGTGCAAATGGCATAATGAATGTGGGTTTACAATATGGCTTACCCATTATTTTTGGAGTATTAACTACCAACGATTTAAAACAAGCCAAAGAACGCAGTGGAGGCAAGCATGGAAATAAAGGAATTGAAGCTGCTGAAACTGCATTAAAAATGATAGCTTTACATAACGAATTGATTAAATAATTATGGGTACTTTTTTTTATATATTAATATCTTTGGTTGGCGCAGTAATGATTTACTTATTTAAAAAGTATTCGAATAAGGATTGAAGAAATTAATGCTTTATTAAGATTATGTTTAATTACAAATTGTATTTAACTAAAAATAAGCCATAAAGCACATCTTTTTTTGGTGCCAATCAATATTCAATTAATTTAGGAAGTTCGAGCAGAGTCTTATAGCTATCGGATGAGAACAAACTAACTATTATCGAACTCCGTTACTCTTGACGTTTTATGCTTAATCTTTTAATTATTAGTAAAATAAAAAATCACATAGATTTATAGATTACACAGTTTAAAGGCTATGTAATCTATGTGCCTATGTGGTTCAAGTTTTTTCAAGCGCACATAGCATTGTAAATCATTTCATATTGATAAAAAAAATTAACAATCGAATTGACTAAAGACTAACATTCATAATTTTTTTATTTAAAAATTAACCAAAATTTGAAGCACTAAAGTTCTTGCGGGGTCTACTCTTCCGGGCCTAGTGGCATATTCGCGGTTAGTTAAGTTATTAACCAAAACACCAAACGAATAGTTTTTATTGGGTTTTAGTCCAATACGAGTATTATGCACCAAATCGTAATTACCAGCATCGTTAAAAAACCTTTTTACACCAGGTAATAAATTCACAAAATCATCAACTTTTTCATACACACTGTAATAAAACATACTGTATCCAAATGTTAATTTTCGGTAGGTTAAATCTAAATCAAACTTAGCAGTAGTTCGGTTTCGGTAAGTCATTAAAGCATTTTTAAGCTGAGTGCCATCTTGTGCCTTGCTTACATTTAAACTTTCAAAAAACAATTTGGTATAGTTTCCATAATCTTTCAAACTTTCATCTACGCTCATATTTACAGGTAAGCTGTAGGTATAGCCCATTAAAATTCTAATCATTACATCTTTTATTTTCCCTTCGCCTTGTATGCTTAAATCAAATCCTCCTGCCCTCACATGTCCAACATTAAAAGCTTTGAATCCAATTTTTGGATCAGGATTTTCAACTGTTGGTTTGTTGTATTGGCCAAATCTAAAATCAATCAAGCTGTCGTAATCTTGAATAAAAACTGCAAAATCGGCTGAAGCCACAAAGCCAGCAATTTTAAATCCTTGTTGTATGCCTATTTCGGCTGTCCAACCTTTTTCGGGAACTAAACTAGGATTAGGCAACACATTTAAAAACGATACTTTGTCTTGTACAAATTTTTCGCCAATAGTTGGCACTCTATATCCTTCGGAATAGTTTGAACGCAAAAAAGTTTTTTTACCTATTTGATAATTGATACCAATACGTTTTAGCAATGCTTTCTCTAGTTTAGAAGTATCTTGCGCTATCAATTCATACCTTAATCCACCAGTTAAAATTAAGTTTTTGTAAGCATAATCAAGCTGACTATATATTGCTCCTGTTGCTCCGCCAAATTCACCTTTGTAAACATTGCCTACACTATATAATGCGGTGGTGTACAAACCACTATTTAACGAAAAACTTTTTGATATTTTAAACTTATTATTATAGTCGCATGCATAAATATTAGCAACTGCATCGTTTTCGCCAGGAAAGCGAGCCCTGTCAACCAATCTAGTTATTTGATACATTCTAAATTTAACTGCATGGTGCATTAACTTCGAGTCATAGTCAAAATGTGGGTCAATGGTAAAAATCCTAAACACATCATCAATTGGTTTCGATTGGTTAAATTGTAAAAGCGTTCCAGTATCGGCATTTGCCCATAAAAAATACCTGCCTGATTTTTCAAACATTAAACTTCCGTTTACACCAAAAGTTATTTTTTTATTAAATTCCGGTCTGTAGCGAGTTTTAAAATAAGTTCTTGCCCTAAACTCATCGGCATACTGCAAATGGCTTCGGGTACTTGTTATGTTCCCGCTTAACACTAAATCAAAATTACCAAACATTTGCTTGTGTGTAAAAAACATTCCGTTATTAAAAGGTTGGGTGGAAGCTTCCCACCAATTTATATAACCTCTATCATAATTTTGCATAACACCTTGGTAAGCCTGTATTTTGGTTTTTGGAGTTTTGGTTGGCCATCCTGTTCTTACATTTATAGTTCCGTTTAGTGCTGCCGAGCCATATAAAACCGAAGCTGCGCCTTTAATTACCTCTATTTGTTCTGCTGCTTCTATGGGTAAAAATTTCCATCTTACATCGCCCAAATCGGCACCCATTAGTGGCATATCATCAAGTAAAACTGCTACTTTGCTTCCAGTATTGTAACTGTATCCAACACCACCTCTTATGGTTGCTTGTCCGTCTATAACTTGTATGCCTGGCAACCTATTTACAACTTGCGAAAGGTCGGTGCTATTGGTATTATCTATTAAATATGGTTTTATAATGCTTACAGAAGCAATTTCTTTGGCTACTTTTTTTCCTTCGCGCGAACCTGATATTACAATTTGGTTCATTTGGTCGTTAAATGGTTCCAGCTCTATTTGAATATTTTTTATTGAAACTTCGTCTAATTCTACATTTAAGTAAAAAGTTCTATAACCTACTCTCGAAACCTTTAAAGAATGTTTTCCTGGAGTTGTAACAAACACAAAACTTCCTACACTATCTGAATATAATTTTTTTGTTTTATCGAGCGATACAATGGCAAAATCAACTGGTTTGTTTGTAGTAAAATCAATTATAGTTCCTCTTATTTTAGTTTGCTGTGCTAAAAGCAAATGTTGTAAAGTAAAAAGTATTAAAAAGAGTATAAATTTATATTTCATTAAGAAGTGCTTAGGTAAATGTATTTAACAAATATGTAAATTTTTATTTAAAAGCAATTATAAAATTAAAGAATTATTTAATAATATTCATAAATAGCTTGAAATAACTCTTATTTTTTGCATTAACAATTTGATAGAAAAGTAACTTTTATTTTAAATCATTATTGTTAATTTGCAACCAAAAATTAACCAAAAAATAAATGAAAATATTGGTAACAGGCGGAACCGGATATATTGGTTCGCACACCGTTGTTGAATTACATAATGCAGGCCACGATGTAGTGGCAATTGATAATTTTGATAATTCTTATCCGGAGGTACTTGACAATATTGAAAAAATTACTGGCAAGAAGGTTGATTTTACAAATGTTGACATCAGAAACAAACAAGCATTAACTGATTTTTTGGTGGCTCAAAAAGGCATTGATGCAGTCATACATTTTGCTGCATTTAAAGCAGTGGGCGAAAGTGTTCAAAATCCGTTAAAGTACTACGAAAACAATGTAGGTGGAACGGTTAATTTGCTATATGCAATGGAAGCTGCAGGCATTAACCAAATTGCATTTTCTTCTTCATGCACTGTTTATGGCGAAGCCAATCCGCCAGTAGATGAAAATACTGCGAGACCAGAAGCACAATCACCTTATGGAAATACCAAACAAATTTGCGAAGAAGTACTTTTTGATTATACCAAAGCAAGTAATTTAAAAGTAGTTTCATTGCGTTATTTCAATCCTGTTGGCGCACACGATTCAGCTTTAATTGGCGAATTACCAATTGGTGTTCCAAATAATTTGGTACCATTTATTACCCAAACTGCTATTGGCAAACGCGAAGTTTTAACTGTTTTTGGAAACGATTACCCCACTCCAGATGGAACTTGTATTCGCGATTACATTCATGTGGTTGATTTAGCCAAAGCACATGTAAAAGCCATTGAGTTTTTAGAACAAAAAAAATATACAGATGCTTACAGTGTATTTAACTTAGGAACCGGACAAGGAAACTCGGTTTTAGAAGTATTACAATCGTTTGAAAAAGTAACAGGCGAAAAAGTAAATTATAAAATAGGTCCTCGCAGAGGCGGTGATGTAATTCAAATTTATGCCAATTGCCATAAAGCAACACAAGTTTTAGGCTGGAAAACAGAACGCGATTTGGATAATTGCATGCAAACTGCTTGGGCTTGGGAGAAGCATTTAGCTATCAAATAGCTGCTAGCTGCTGGCATCTGGCTGCTGGCAGAAAAAAATATTATCAAGTAGCTAGTTGCCAGAAGCTAGCTGCCAGAAGCAATTTATTATGACAACAAGAAAAATATTAATAACAGGCGGAGCAGGATTTATTGGCTCACACGTAGTACGTTTATTTGTAAATAAATATCCTGATTACGAAATTTATAACTTAGATAAATTAACTTATGCAGGTAATTTAAAAAACTTGACTGATATTGAAAATGCACCTAACTATCATTTTGTAAGACTTGATTTGGTAGATGCCACTGCGGTTAATAATTTATTTAACGAACATCAGTTTGATTCGGTTATTCACTTAGCAGCCGAAAGCCATGTAGATAGAAGCATTACCAATCCAATGGATTTTGTAATGACCAATGTGGTTGGAACGGTAAATTTACTAAATGCAGCCAAAGAAATTTGGAAAGGCAATATGGAAGGTAAATTGTTTTACCATGTATCAACCGATGAAGTATATGGCAGCTTACACGATGGTGGATTCTTTTTAGAAACTACACCATACGATCCACAAAGTCCTTATTCTGCTAGTAAAGCAAGCTCTGATCATTTTGTAAGAGCATATCAAAATACCTATAAAATTCCGGTGGTTTTAACCAATTGTTCTAATAACTATGGACCAAATCAGTTCCCCGAAAAATTAGTTCCATTATTCATTAATAATATCAGGAACAATAAACCATTGCCTGTTTATGGCAAAGGCGAAAACGTGCGTGATTGGTTATATGTAGTAGACCATGCGCGTGCTATTGATGTGGTGTACCACAAAGGTAAAATTGGCGAAACTTATAATATTGGCGGCTTTAACGAATGGACCAATATTGATTTGATAAAAGTGATTTGCAAAACAATGGATAAAATTTTAGGCAGACCTGAAGGCGAAAGTGAAAAGTTAATTACTTACGTAACCGACAGAGCTGGCCACGATTTGCGCTATGCCATTGATGCTAATAAAATAATGAAAGAGTTAGGCTGGGAACCAAGTTTACAATTTGAAGAAGGCATTGAAAAAACCATTCATTGGTACATGGACAACCAACAATGGATGGACGAAGTAACCAGTGGCGATTATGCTAACTATTACGATAAAATGTATGCTAGTAGGTAGTTGATAGCTTTTTTAAAGC
>JBAXCN010000033.1:0-32116 GCA_037141455.1 Bacteroidota bacterium | reverse complement strand
GAAAGCACTAAAGAAAAACGATTTTGATTTGGCCATTTTGGATATCGTAATTAATGGTGTTACTATATTTAATGCTTTAAAGGATATATCGTTAGAAGGCAAGCAAATCCTATTTATTACAGGTAATCAGAATTTTGCAATCAAGGCATTTGAGTTTTATGCGGTTGACTATATCATGAAGCCATATTCTAATAAAAGATTGAAAGAAAGTATAGAAATTGCATATCAGCGGAGAAGAATTCAGCAATCTGCCTCGGTAAACCCATATAAACTGATGTTAGATGACTTAAGTAGAAACACCATAGAAGCAATTGCTTTGCCTGTTTCAAACGGACAAATACTAGTGAAACTTAAAGATATCATTGCGATACAGGCTGAGCGAAGCTATTGCGTAATTTTTACACTTGAAGCAGGAAAAATTTTAATAAGCAAACCTTTGGCCTGGATGGATAAATTGCTAACTCCTGAGGGCTTCTTCAGGGTTCACCGATCATGGTTAATTAATCCGTCACATGTTAGGCGATTTATCAAACAGCAAGGCAATTCATTAGAACTAACCGGCCAGCTCATTGTTTCCATAACCGACAGAGCAAAAAACAGGCTGATAGCTTGGTTTAAAAATACCACCTTGTTTGGTTAGGAAAGTCAAAGCAATAAAACGGAAATTCAAACATATATTCGGGATGAAAGTTGCAAACTAAAGATATGCAGAAGATAGTTTTGTTAGAAAAAACATGAAAAAACAATTACTATTCATCCTGCTATTTTCAGGAATCATCCAATTTACTTCGGCTCAGGTATACACAAAAGGTAATATGAGTTTATTTTTCGGAGCTGGGGCTTCAAATACCCTTGCAAACGCAATAAATAGTGTTGGAGAGGGAGCCTCCAATTCATTTGGACCATATATTATGGGATACCAATATCACTTAACCGATAAATTAACAATTGGCTTAGCTTACACCAACCAAAGTGCCTCTACAGGCAAAGTTACAATAGATAACGGAACTGATAATGTTTCATTTAAAACAAACTTTACCTTTTCAACCTTTTTATCACAATTAAACTACAGTTGGTATGATAATGAAAATGGAGCATTTGTTCTTTATTCAGGGTTATCTGCAGGCACGTATACACTGAATGCCGAATTGGAGGTTTTATCAGGGAATAAAGAGCTCGCAAAAATAAATTCAGACATTTCAGAAGGCCTTGCTTATCATATAACTGCAATAGGTTTTAAGGGTAGATTTACTAAAACATCAAAACTAGGAGCTTTTGCAGAATTAGGCTTTGGTTTTAATGGTGTAATTAATGGTGGTATTCAATATACGTTCAATTAATAAGTAAATCCTTGGCAATAAATAAAGCCAATAAAAATAAAATCAACAAAACACAATTCAGAAAAGATATGAAAAAAATAAAATCAATACTTTCTATTGCACTCATCATTATGGCAGGCTTTATAGTAAGTTGTTCTAAGGATAACTCCGGTACGAAGCCAGTTGAAACTGATGCCCGTGACCTAGCATTAGGAACCTATACAGGATTATCTAGTCTAAAAGACACCAGCGGAGTATCAATTTCAGATACCACCGTAACTTTTATTGTTACAAAGGGCTCAGGGAAATCATTAATAATCACTGAGAATAAAGGAGGCAAATTTTCAACAGGAGACATACTAGTTTCAGGCAAAAATTTTAGCGGTAATATTCCGCTTCAGACCATAGATATAGATGGATTTAGTGTATCAATAAAAGGAAAAGGAAATAACAACGAACAATTTGGTTTTATGGAATCTACAAAAGTTTTTAACTATAGTATTGAGATCACTGATAGCCCTCTTAAAGGATACACTCGTGATGTATTTGCAACTAAGAAATAAGCATCGATAAACTAACAAACTTAAAAGGTCGACAATATTATTTGCCGACCTTTTTTTGTATTATCTACATATTCCTTTTGTATGGTTTGTTGAGTTTAATTTATAAATTAATTTTATAAATTATTCTTGTTTAAAAATTAACTTCATAGTAAATTTATTTTATATTAAATTTACTATTCTCAATTTAGTTTTTTTACAATGATAACCCTAACTCTTTCTTTTGCTTAGTATCTATTTCACTTGGCGCATCAATCATTACATCGCGGCCTGAGTTATTTTTGGGGAAAGCTATAAAATCTCTAATAGAGTTTTCGCCACCAAAAAGTGAACATAAACGGTCGAAACCAAAAGCAATTCCACCATGTGGAGGCGCACCATATTCAAAAGCATTCATTAAGAAACCAAACTGTGCCTGCGCTTCTTCTTTGGTAAATCCTAATACATCAAACATTTTTGCTTGTAAAGTTTTATCGAAAATACGAATAGAACCACCACCCACTTCCACGCCATTTACCACCATATCATAAGCATTTGCTCGTACTTGCGCAAATTTACCTTCGTCCATTAAAGCAATGTCTTCAGGCTTTGGCGATGTAAACGGATGGTGCATAGCAAACCAACGGTTTTCTTCTTCGTTAAACTCTAATAAAGGAAAATCAATTACCCATAAACATGAATACACATCAGGATTGCGTAAACCCATTCGGGTTCCCATTTCCAAACGAAGTTCGCACAAAGCTTTACGTGTTTTATCTGTTGCACCAGCCATCAATAAAATCAAATCGCCAGGAGCTGCATTCATGGCAGTGGCCCATTGTTTTAAAGTAGCTTCATCGTAAAATTTATCAACCGATGATTTAACACTTCCATCTGCATTTACTCTTGCATAAACCAAACCTGTGGCACCTATTTGAGGACGTTTTACAAACTCTGTTAATTCGTCTAATTGTTTACGGGTATATTCAGCACAGCCTTTGGCACAAATGCCAACCACTAATTCGGCATTATCAAAAACGGGGAAACCTTTGCCTGAAACAAAATCGATGTTAGGTAAAGACGTATAATTATACGTCTCTACATTGGATGATTTTAATTCAACAAATTTCATGTCAAACCTGGTATCAGGTTTATCGGAACCATAATATTTTGCGGCATCGGCAAAGGTCATTCTTGGTAATGAATCAATGTCGATTCCTTTTACATTTTTAAATAAATGTTTTACCAAACCTTCAAACATGTTTAAAATGTCTTCTTGCTCCACAAAACTCATTTCACAATCTATTTGAGTAAACTCAGGTTGGCGGTCGGCACGCAAATCTTCGTCTCTAAAACATTTTACTATTTGGTAGTAACGGTCCATACCAGCTACCATTAGCAATTGTTTAAAAGTTTGTGGCGATTGCGGTAACGCATAAAACTGTCCTTGGTTCATGCGACTTGGCACCACAAAATCGCGTGCACCTTCGGGAGTTGATTTAATTAAAACTGGCGTTTCAACTTCGGTAAATTGTTGTGCATCTAAGTAAACACGTGTTTGTTGACTCATTTTATGGCGCAACAATAAATTATCGCGAACGGGTTTTCTGCGAATATCTAAATAACGATATTTCATACGTAAATCATCGCCACCATCAGTAGTGTCTTCAATGGTAAATGGTGGAGTTTGCGATTCGTTTAAAATTTCAAATTCAGTTACTTCAATTTCTATTTCACCAGTTGGAATATTTGCATTTTTACTACTGCGTTCAATTACTTTTCCTGTAATTTTCAATACAAACTCACGTCCACATTTACGCGCTTGCTCACACAACGCAGCATTGGTTTCCATGTTAAAAGCCAATTGGGTAATTCCATATCTGTCGCGTAAATCTATAAAAGTCATTCCGCCCAAATCGCGGCTTTTTTGTAACCAACCACTTAAGGTTACCGTGGTGTTTATATCAGTAATTCTTAGTTCTCCGCAGGTGTGTGTTCTATGCATAATAAAGTAATTTCAATCAAAAAAAAGAGAGTTAAACCTTAATTTTATTTTTTTATGAGGTGCGAAAGTAAGAAAATAAATTTGGTAGCAAATATTTAAAAGCTGAGCTATTTGTAGGTTTCAATATTTATTCTGTCACCAGCAACGCCAAACCATTTGGTTAAAAAATAATTAATATGTTGAAATACATATTTTACGGTATTTTCTAAAAAACTTCCTCTAAGTGGAATGGTTGACGGATGTTTTACTTCTTGGTTTATAACTGTTTTAGTAAAACCACATTTTTTAAACATATTGGTTGCGGTTTTGGCACTAAATTCGGTTAAATGGAACGGTGGAATGTACATTGTTTTTTGTGAACCAATTAATTTATAAACCATAAAACCCAATTTACTTGATATTAAATTTAAAGTACCAGGTAATTGAATCAACGCAACTCCACCAGGTTTTAAAATTTTATAAGTTAACTGCATGGCTTCAGTTGGATTGGTAAAATGTTCCAATACATCACCCATTAGTACCACATCAAAATAATTTTCGGGTAATTCGTGGTTCAATAAACTAAAGTCGTAAGGCTTATTTACAATATCAATTCCAAAGTTTTTACGTCCAAATTCAGCTGCAAAAGTGGAAAGTTCGATGCCTTTTACATTAAAACCATTGTTTTTTAATGCATATAAAAAATTACCCGTTGCACAACCAACATCTAAAATATTACCATTTTGGGTATATTTTTTCATTTGATTTACTCCTTCCGAATAATCAACTTGAAGTAAATCGACATAGGCAACTTCCATGTGATGTGTATTTTTATCATCACCTGTAAAATAATCAGAAGCATACATTTCTACTATCTCATCATCAGTTGGCCTTGGCCAAATGGAAACCAATTCGCATTTGTTACATTTTACTGCCCATAAAAACTTGTCTTTAAATTTATACCTGAAAGGAATTGTATTTCCTACTTTAGAACCACATAAGTTACACTCAAAATTAACTCTCATTTACCTTTATTTTTAAACAAATAAAACATTTAAATGTGTAGCACCAAAATTAGTTTTTATGATAAGCAATTTACCATTTCACTATTTAAAAATAAATTTCAACTATAAAAAATACCTTTCACGTATATTTATTTACTTTTCAATAAATTGTGGTTTTAAGTTTCAAAATCTATTTTACATTCGTATTATAAAAATTAATAATAATGGAAAATTCTAACGAGAAAAAATTAATGCGTTCAGGCATGAGTGGAAGAGTGTTTGCGGGTATAGTATTACTTATTGTGGGTGGCGTATTGTTTGCCCATCGATTAGGATATGATTTGCCTTATTGGCTTTTTAGATGGGAAATGTTGTTAATTGTAATTGGTGTTTTTGCTGGAGCTAAAAACTCATTTAGAAATAGTGGATGGTTAATACCCGTTGCTATAGGCGTTTTCTTTTTGTTAGATGATTGGTTAGTTGACATAAATATTAAAAACTTTTTTTGGCCTACTCTTATAATTTTAGCTGGTTTAATTATGGTATTATCTCCTTTTAAAAAGAAAAACTGGCAAAACAAATTTAATGGAACAAATAATACTGATGAAGATTATTTAGAGTCGACATGTATTTTAGGTGGAGTTAAAAAAAATGTGATTACTAAAAATTTTAAAGGTGGAAATTTGTTAAATATTTTTGGTGGAGTTGAAATTGATTTATCTCAATCGGATATTAATGGAACAGTAGTTTTAGACATTACACAAATATTTGGAGGTACCAAATTAATTATTCCCTCACATTGGGAAATTAAAACAGAAATAACTACCATTTTAGGTGGGGTTGAAGATAAAAGAAAAAATCTTTCTTCATTAAACATAGCTGAGGGTAAAACTATTGTTATAAAAGGAACAAGCATTTTAGCTGGAATTGATATCAAATCATTTTAATGACAAATCAATAAAAATTCATTAATAATTAGAATAGTCAGTTTTCAATACAAATTAGTTTTAAAAAAAACTGTTTTAAAAATAAATACATTTGCTGCATGAAAATTTCGATGATTGTAGCAGCCGATGAGCAAAATGGAATTGGAGTAAACAACGAATTGCTTTGCCATTTGCCTGCCGATTTAAAATATTTTAAACACTTAACTACAGGCCACGCCATACTCATGGGCCGCAAAACTTACGATAGCATTGGTAAACCATTGCCCAATAGAACCAACATTGTAATAAGTAGAAACACAAATGCTATTGAAGGCTGCCACGTATTTAGTAGCATTGAAGCAGGAATAGCTTACGCAAAATCGTTAAACGAAACCGAACTTTTTATAATTGGTGGCGATAGCATTTACAAACAAAGTTTGCCTTTAACCAACACCATTTATTTAACACGCATTCACCAAGTTTTTAATGCAGATGCATTTTTTCCACAATTAGATGAAATCAATTGGCAATTAACCAATGAAGCAAAACATTTAGCTGACGAAAAGAATAAATTTGATTACAGTTTTATGGAATTTGAAAGGAATTAAATCAATCCTAAAATCAGGTTTATGCCCCTCGAATTTTTAAAAAACTATCAAGTATAAAATAGTAAAAATTTAAATTTATTCTACCAACTTACCCTGTTTAATTTTTTCATCTAAAAACTCACTAGTTGCATTGTTTTCTTTGGCTTTAATCCAATATTTTATGGCATTTTCTTTTTCGCCTAATTGGTATAAAATATCACCATAATGTTCCAATACCTCTCCACTTGTTGGCGCTAACTGCAACGATTGTTCAATGTAGTTTTTTGCTTTTAAATATTCCTTTTTTTGGTATAAAATCCAGCCATAAGTGTCTAAATAACTGGGGCTATTGGGCTCAATTTTTAAACTTAAATAACTCATGCTGTCTGCTTTATCGAGTTTTTCTTTACGTAAACTTAAAAAATAGGCATAGTTGTTCAGTGCATAAGCATTATTAGGATTTATTATTAATGCTTGTTCGTAAACTGAATCAACCAAATTAGGTTTTTTTGCATAATGCGCTGCATCGCCTGCTAAGCTTAAAAGCTGTACTTGTAATTCGGCATTATCAATAGCATATTCCACTCCTTTTAATGCAGCATCAATGGTGAGTTCGTATTTTTTTAATTGTAAACTTGTTACTGCCTTAATATTATAAAACAATGCCTCTGTTGGAAATAACTCCAATGCACTTTCACAGTCAATTAAAATACCTTCTTTGTCGTTTAATTCTTGCCCGCAAAACAATATTTGCTGCCATACCAAAGCATTAGTAGCTTCCAAATTTGCTGCATTTTTATATTCATCTCGGGCTTGTTTATAATTTTTATCTTGCAATAATAAATCAGCTTTTAGCATATATGCACTGGCTTCTCCTTTATTTGCTTGTTTAAAAAGTTCAACCAACTCATATCCTTCTTTTCTTTTTTCTCCTTCACTTACGGGGCTTATGTATGAAGCAATTATTTGTATTTTATGCTTTACCTCCATGTCGGAAGAAGCAATGGCTTTTTTTAAATAACCAACAGCTAAAATATTTTGGTTTTTACTTTTAAAATAATCGTACAGTGCAATATTGGCATAGCCATTTTGTGGGTCTTGATTTAATATTTCGTTGTAAATAGATATTGCTTTTTTATCGTCTTTTTTACTTAAATACAAATCGGCCAACATGCCTTTGTATTTAATATCTGGGTAGTTTTTTATTAGTTTTTCAACTTCTTTAATGGCTTTGTTTATATTATTACTTTGTAAATAAACCTGTTCTTTTTTAATAATTACTTCTTCTTTTGGACCAATAATTTTTTCAATCTTATCAAGCACTTTTATCGATTTTGAAAATTTATTATCGTAAAAATAATTAGATGCAGCTTCGTATAAATAATTAATTTCTGGCTTTAACTCATTATACATTTTTAAATATAAATCGGCCGATTTCTCATACTTACGGTTTGTTTTAAATAAATCGGCAAGCAAGTTATTGTACCAAATATTTTTAGGATTTAATTGGACAGAAATTAGCGAAAAACGAATGGCTTCATTATAATTTTTCTTTAAATAATTAATTTCGGCAAGCTGATAATACACATTTGCATTGTCTTTATCTAAAATTAAAGCCTCTCTAAATGAAAGATCAGCTTCATTTAAATTGCCCTGCATTTTTTCTTTAACTGCTTTAAAATAAATTTTGTCAAAAGCAATTCGTTGTTCCTCGGGCAAGTTTCCTGTTTGTGCAATTGCTGATATTTTACCCAACAATATCGTTAGTAAAAGCAGTTTAAATATTTTGTAATTCAATTTTATTTATTAAAAAACAAACATACAATTTTTGAAAGTTTATTACTAAATTTCATCAATATATATTGCCATTTATAAAAATAGTTGTCAGTTGATGGTTGTCAGTTGATGGTAAATCCACTCATTTCTCAACTCTCATTTCTCATCTGATGGTAACTCAAAAGTAAAAACTGTACCTTGACCTTTTTCACTTTCTGCATAAATAATTCCTTTATTTTGTTTTATAAAATCGTGGCAAAGCATTAAACCCAAACCAGTTCCTTTTTCGTTGGCAGTGCCTTGGGTACTTGGGTTTTTATATTGAGTAAATAGTTCTGTTAATTTCTCTTTATCTATTCCTATTCCATTATCAATAACCGAAATTTTAGCTTTTCCATCTTCAGTAATACTTGCTATGCTTACCTCTCCCCCATCATTAGTAAATTTTATGGCATTTACTATTAAATTCCTCAACACCAAATTTATTGTATTGGCATCGGCAAAAATCACATCATCATCATTGCACAAATTAACTAAATTAATGTTTTTTTGATGAGCCAAACTAGCTGCTAGGTTTATATTTTTATTAACTAATTCTGTTACTTTTAATTGTTCAAAAATTAATGGCAGTCCTTTTATTTGCGCTGCGGCCCACACCAATAAGTTTTCTAATAAATCAATATTATTTTCAACCGATGAAGCAATTTGTTTGGTCAATTCTTCGGTATTTTCAGGCTTGTATTTTTTATTGCTCATTAAGTCAAAATACAATTTCATGGTGGTCATGTTATTTCTTAAATCGTGACTAATAATGCTAAAAAATCTGTCTTTAACATTGTTTAACCTACCTAATTCTTCGGTTTGTATTTCAAGTGTTTTATTTTGATTAGCCAATGATTTACTAATGCGCTTGTTATTAATAAAAAAATAAAAAAATACCAACGCCAACAATACAAAAAGTGTTACAATGGCCAAAAGCATATTATTAATTTGCCTTTCTTTTACCAACTGAACTTTGCTTAATTCTTCGTTTCGTTTTAAAAGATTAAGCTGTTGTTGTGCCTTTTCTTTATCGTAAATAAGTTGTGTATTGGTTATACTTACTAATATAGAATCGTTAAACAACGAATCTTTTATTTGATTACTTAATAAAGAAAATGTTTTAGATGCAAAGTTTTGGTTCTTTGATTTAGCAATAATTGCCAACCCTTCGTATGCTTCTTTTAGTTCAAATCGTTGGTTAAGCAACTTGGCTTTTTGTAAAGCTTGCTTATAATTTTGCTCAGCAACTCCATAATTATTTAGCATTAATTCTGTGCTGCCAAGCCCTAATAAATTGCTTGTTTCCAATACATCAGCATTATTTTGTTTCGATATATTGTACGATAATTTATAAAAATTCAATGCTTTTTTAAAGTCGTTTGTTCCATAATAAACTTTTGCAATGCTTTGGTAGGTAATGGCCTCCCCAGCTTTATTACCTATACTTTTATAAATGGTTAGCGCTTTATTATAGTAGGTAATTGCTTGGCTATATTTTTTTTGTAAGGCATATATTTTACCTATATTTTCATAAATAGTTAAAGTTCTAAAAATATTTTTATTGGCTTCAAAAATTTGAGCGGCTTTTAAATTAAATTCAATGGCTTTTGTGAAATTATTTTGCCTTTCATAAATACTTGCAATAAGCACATATACATTTAAAAGATTGTTGGTTTCATTATTTGTTTCAAATATTTTTAATGCATCTAAACTTAGTTTAATGGCATTGGGTAAATTACCTGTAGCAAAATTACAATTACCAAGTGCCATTAATACTTCACCTTTCGAAGTATTGTTTTCCGAATAAAATTCCAATGCTTTTTGATATTGGGCTATGGCTAAATTAAAATTACCAAATAAATAATAATAAGTACCTAAAGTTCTAAAAGCATTTATTTTTAAAGGAATATTATTTGAATTTTCGGCTAATGAAACGGCTTTTTTACTTAACTCTAATGCCTTAACTACATTTTGGGTTCCTATTTTGTTAGCAGCGTCTATCAAACTATCTATTTGCTTGGTTTCATTCTGTGCCAATGCACAAAAATTGAATGTTAAAAATAAAAGCAAATAAATGTTTCTCATGAAATAATTTTATTAAGGCAAAGCTAAATTAAAAGAACTTAGTTTTTTCTTAAAAAGAAACAATATTAAAGGATGAATTATATTTATGAATTTAATTTGAAAATTCGTTACATTTGAATTTAAATGAAAAAAGCTATTTATTTAATTACTACTTTTATTTTCTTTTCATGTTCAAAAGAAAATAAAACAGAAACAAATAATAGCGAAAGTTATCATGAATTAAAATCTGGTTCATATGGACTTTTGTTTTATTACTCCAATGTTAGGTCTAGTTATTCTATAGGTTATGATTCTTTTGTAAAAATAAATAATGGTATCTATAAATTAATTGGTGTTCAAGGTCAATATAATATTGACACAATACAATTATTTAAAAATTCTAATAAATTAATTATGTCAAAATATAAATATTACGACCAAACTGATGAATGGAGTAAATTATTTGAAAAAAGTTTTAGAAATGCAAAAAGTATTACAAGTGATAGTATAATAGCAGAATACTATAACACCAATGCAAGAATAGGAAGATTTGACTACGTACCTGATTCGGGAATAATTTCAATAAAAATAAATCCTTAAGGTATGAACAAACCGCTAATTGCTATTTTATTATTATTTCTTGCTTGCACCAAGGAAAACATAGACATTGCTAACAATAGTACTTACCATGAACTTAAAAACGGTGAAATTTGTTTAATTTATCAATTCACTTATCTAACCTACACTTTCGATAATTCAAACAATAGCTATACTTTTAAAAAAGTAAAAGATAATTTATATAAAATTGATGGACCTTATTTTCATATAGATAGTTTACTAACTCTTCCAAAATCAAATAATGTAATAATTTCTCCATTTATTTATAACAGATATAACTCCAAATATGATTTATCATGTATTAGAAACGCAAAAATTTTAACTAATGATAGTATAGTAGGTGAATATTATAATGCATGGGTATTTAATACTAGTCAGCGTGTTTATTTACCAGATTCAGGAATTTTTATAATAAAAATAAAGTAAACTACTCAATTAATCTGATTAAAATTAAACATTACCATGTAAATGGTATTTGTATTTTATTTGTATAAAATTTAAAAAAACATGTACAAAACATTACAACCCATTTTACAAGCCGAACTGAAAGAAATAGAAGAAGCAGGTTTATTTAAACGCGAACGCATTATTACTAGTCCGCAAGCAGCCGAAATTAAAGTAAGTACAGGAGCCGAAGTATTGAACTTTTGTGCCAATAATTATTTAGGTTTATCGAGCCACCCTAAAGTTTTGGAAGCTGCTAAAGCTACTATTGATTCCCATGGTTTTGGATTAAGTAGTGTGCGCTTTATTTGCGGTACACAAGATATTCATAAAACTTTAGAAGCTAAAATATCAGAGTTTTTAGGAACGGAAGATACCATTTTATATGCCGCAGCTTTTGACGCAAATGGTGGTGTTTTTGAACCGTTGTTCAATGAACAAGATGCAATAATAAGCGATGCTTTAAACCATGCAAGTATTATTGATGGGGTTCGTTTATGTAAAGCCGAACGCCACAGATATGAGCACAATAACATGGCTGATTTAGAAGCCAAATTACAAGCTACTGCTCATTGCCGCAACCGCATTATTGTTACCGATTCGGTATTTAGTATGGATGGAACGATTGCGCAACTAGATAAAATTGTAGAATTGGCTGATAAATACGAAGCTTTAATAATGATTGACGAATGTCATTCAAGTGGATTTATGGGCAAAACTGGTAGAGGTGTGCACGAACATTGCGGAGTAATGGGTAAAATAGATATTATTACCGGAACTTTAGGCAAAGCTTTAGGTGGTGCAAGCGGTGGATTTACTAGTGGCCGAAAAGAAATTATTGACATGTTACGCCAACGTTCGCGCCCTTATTTGTTTAGTAATACTTTGGCTCCAAGTATTGTTGGTGCGAGCATTGCTGTTTTAGATATGATTACTGAAACTACTGAACTACGCGATAAATTATGGGATAATGCAAAATATTTTAGAACCAAAATAGTGGAAGCAGGTTTTGATGTAAAACCAGGCGAACATGCCATTATTCCGGTAATGCTTTACGATGCAAAGCTTTCGCAAGATTTTGCAACTCGTTTGCTAGAAGAGGGAATTTATGTAATTGGTTTTTATTTTCCAGTGGTTCCAAAAGGACAAGCTCGTATCAGGGTTCAAATTTCGGCAGGACATGACAGAGTTCATTTAGATAAAGCCATAGCTGCTTTTACTAAAGTGGGTAAAGAACTTGGAGTTATAAAATAAATAGAAATCAATGCAATAGAAAAGCGAAAATCAATAATTTTCGCTTTTTTGTTATTTTATGGTTTTTTTGTTTCAGCCATACTGTCATTGGTTTGATTTTTGTTAAGTTTGTTAAAATAAATTTGTTAAATGACATTTCCTTTTAGTCAAATGCCACCAAACGCAAAAGTTTGGATTTATGCGAGTGATAAAATAATAAGCCGTGAACAGCTAATTATTATTAACGAAATGGCGAATCCTTTTATTCAAAATTGGACCGCTCATCAAAATCAATTAAAGGCCGAGTTTGCAGTTTTGTATGATTGCTTTTTAATATTTATGGTTGATGAAGGTTTTAATGAAATAAGTGGTTGCGGTATTGATAAATCGGTTAACTTGGTTAAAGACATAGAGAAACAAACCAACTTAAATTTGTTTAATCGATTAAAAATTCAACTTATAAATAACAATGAAGTCACCATTTTCAACAAAACAGAAATTATTTCAAAAATTGAAAATGGAGAAACAAATACCTCTACAAAAACGTTCAATAACCAAATAACAACCAAAACCGATTTTGACAATAATTGGATTATTCCCTTAGAACAAGCATGGTTTTTTCCGAAAATTAAAACACAGTTAGTATAAATACATTTTAATACCTCAAAACTAATTGTAGTTTTGAAAAAAATAACAAAAAAATAAAACACAATCCTATAAATGGCCGATATCAATTCAAACGATTTAAAACCTCAAAACGAAAATACACCCAACCCACGTAAAAATAATTTACCTAAATTCAACTTTTATTGGATTTATGGAATTATTGCAATTGTAATGATTGGTTTGTATTTAATGCCGCACGATTTTGCTAAAAAAACAACTTGGTACGATGTTAAGAACAATATGATTTTAACGCATGACGTGGAAAAAATTATAGTTGTTAATAAAGAAAAAGCAGAAGTTTTTATTAAGAAAAATGCTTTAAACAATAGCAAATACAAAGATGTAAAAGGGCAAGGCACTTTTGGGGAAGTGGGTCCACATTTTTATTTTGAAATTGGCGATTTGCAGCAATTTGAAAAAAACTTAGACGAAATTCAAAAAGACTTTTCACAAAACGAAAAAGTTCCTGTTGAATTTGCAAATACCCGCGAAACCTCAAATTTTTTAGTTAATTGGTTACCTATTTTATTGTTAATTGGTTTTACTTTTTTTATGATACGAAGAATGAGTGGCGGTGCAGGCGGGGGTGGTGGAGCTCAAATTTTTAATATAGGAAAAAGTAGGGCTCAACTATACGACAAAGAGACAAACGTAAATATTACTTTTAAAGATGTAGCTGGTTTAGATGAAGCAAAAGAAGAAGTAATGGAAATAGTGGATTTTTTAAAAAATCCCAAAAAATATACGGTACTTGGTGGAAAAATCCCTAAAGGAGCTTTGCTTATTGGCTCGCCAGGAACAGGAAAAACTTTATTAGCTAAAGCCGTTGCTGGTGAAGCAGGTGTTCCTTTCTTTTCATTATCGGGTTCCGATTTTGTTGAAATGTTTGTTGGTGTTGGTGCAAGTAGAGTGCGCGATTTATTTAAACAAGCAAAAGAAAAAGCGCCTTGTATTATTTTTATAGATGAAATAGATGCCGTTGGAAGAGCGCGTGGTAAAAATGCCATGCAAGGTTCAAATGATGAAAGAGAAAATACTTTAAACCAATTATTGACCGAAATGGATGGTTTTGGAACTGATATTGGAATTATCATATTGGCAGCTACAAACAGACCAGATATTTTAGATTCAGCTCTTTTACGTCCAGGTAGGTTTGATAGACAAATTTCAATTGACAAGCCTGATTTAAAAGGTAGAGCAGCTATTTTTAGAGTGCATTTAAAACCATTAAAATTAGCACCTGATGTAGAAGAAACAAAGTTAGCAACACAAACTGCTGGTTTTGCTGGTGCTGAAATAATGAACGTTTGTAACGAAGCTGCTTTAATTGCTGCACGTAAAAACAAAACAGAAGTTGATATGAACGATTTTCAAGCTGCTGTTGATAGAGTTATTGGCGGTTTAGAAAAGAAAAATAAAGTAATTTCTGACCATGAAAAACAAATTGTTGCCTACCACGAAGCTGGCCATGCCATTGCTGGTTGGTTCCTTGAACATGTTGACCCTTTAGTAAAAGTAAGTATTGTTCCAAGAGGAGTTGCTGCTTTAGGTTATGCCCAATATTTACCAAAAGACCAATACCTTTATACTACCGAACAAATGGTAAATATGATGTGTATGACTTTAGGAGGAAGAGTAGCTGAGGACATTACTTTTAACAGAATAAGTACAGGTGCACAAAACGATTTGGAGCGTATTACCAAAATGGCTTATGCAATGGTTACTATTTATGGTATGAACGATAAAGTTGGTAATTTAAGCTTTAATGATCCTAATAATGAGTATGGTTTTACTAAACCGTATAGCGATAAAACTGCCGAATTAATTGACCAAGAAGTAAGATTTTTAGTTGATATGTGCTATCAAAAAACAAAAGCATTATTAACTGAAAAGAAAGATTTACTTGAGATATTGGCACAAGAATTATTGAAAAAAGAAATAATTTTCCAAGCCGATTTAGAAGTAATTTTAGGAAAACGCCCTTTTGAATACCGCAACCAAGAAATTGAAGCAATGGATGCGGAAAAACTAAAATTAGATGAAGAAGCTAAGCAGTTAATTGACTCAAAAAGCAAAGAAAATAAGGAAGAACAATCAGTTCAACCTGAAAAACCTATTGCTGAAATTAGTCCTGAAAATATTTAAACTCTTTTATATTTAATTTGCTTTAAATATTTATTGTGTAGATTCAATACTGATTAATTATTTAATAACTTTTAAATTTAGACTAAAATTATATATTGCACGTTCAAAAAATAATTAAAACCTATTGATAAAAACATCTACTACAATAAATTTATTAATTAAATAACAACTTAAAGCGAAAGCTTTATTATACATAGTAGTAGTGATGAATAAACAAACAATGTTAAATTTTAAAAAAATCAGTTTAATAGTAATTGTAGGCCATTTGTTTTCAAATGTATATGGTCAAAAAAGACCTTTATCAACTAGAGATTTACAAAATGGTCAAAATTCAATAAGTACTGCAGTTCCATTTTTAGGAATTGCGCCCGATGCAAGGGCAGCTGGATTGGGAGATGCAGGTGCTGCTTTGCCAGACGATATAAACGCAATGTATTGGAATTTGGCAAAAGCTCCTTTTAATACAAAAAAAGGTGCAGTTGCAATATCGTATACCCCTTGGCTACGTAATTTAGTTCCCGACATTTCTTTATCATATCTTACAGGTTACTATCAGTTAGATAAACGTTCAGCTATTGCAGGTTCATTGAGGTTTTTTTCGTTAGGGCAAATTCAATTTACCGATAATTATGGAGCTAGTACTGGGAATTTTACTCCCAACGAATTTTCACTTGATGTAGGTTATGCCACAAAACTAAACGAGAAATTTAGTTTAGGTGTTGCTTTTAGATACATATATTCTAACTTGGCTGGAGGGTTTAACCAATCGCAAACCCCAATTGATCCAGGTGTTTCATATGCTGGAGATATAAGTGCATATTATAGAAACAACACCACTTATAAAGACAAAGAAACTAAAAAGAAATATAATATTAATTATGGTATTGGTGGTGTAATTTCAAATATTGGTTCAAAATTAACATACACTTCTGCTCAAAACGAAAATTTTATTCCTATCAATCTTAGGTTGGGTGGCTATGCCAATATTGATTTAGATGAATATAATAACATTGCTTTTTTACTCGACTTTAACAAACTATTAGTTCCTACAAATCCATATTATAAAAGAAACTCAAAAGGTACAGCAGACTCATTGGATAAAAATAAAAAACCTATTATTGACGGCAATGGAATGGATCCAAATGTACCTGTGGTTCAAGGAATGATTCAATCATTTTACGATGCACCTGATGGTTTTAGTGAAGAAATTTCCGAAATAAATATTTCAACCGGATTGGAATATTGGTACAACAAACAATTTGCATTACGTGGCGGTTATTTTTATGAGCCAAAAACAAAAGGAAATAGACAATATGCCACATTTGGTGTAGGCTTAAGGTACCAAGTATTTGGATTAGATGTGGCTTATATTTGGCCTTTTGAACAACGTCATCCTTTAGAAAACACATTGCGATTTAGTTTAACTTTCGATTTTGATGCTTTTGTTGAGCAAAAAGAAGTACCACTTAAGAAAAAAACTACAGATATTCCAACTGAATAATTTTAAAAAAATATGAGAATTGGGTTTGGGTTTGATGTTCACCAATTAGTAGAGGGAAGAGATTTTTGGCTAGGTGGTATTAAAATTCCAGCAGATAAAGGAATACTCGGACACAGTGATGCAGATGTTTTGTTACATGCCATTTGTGATGCAATTTTAGGTTCATTGGCTTTAGGCGATATTGGCAAACACTTTCCAGACACTGATACAACTTTTAAGGGAATAGACAGTAAAATTTTACTTTCAAAAGTAATTGAGCTAATTTCAAATAAAGGGTACAAAATAGGAAATATTGATACAACTGTGGTGTGTCAGCAACCTAAAATTATGCCTTATGCTAATGAAATGAGAAATTGTATTGCTCAAATATGTAATATAACTGTTGACGATATAAGTATAAAAGCTACAACCAATGAAACCATGGGTTTTATTGGAAGAGAAGAAGGAATTGTAGCCTATGCCGTGGTGTTATTGTTAAAAAAATAATTTTTATAAATAATTAGTAAAAAAAAGAGGTTTACAAAACAGTAAACCTCTTTTTTTATTTTTTAATAATCCTTAAGCAGTTGGCTCTTGAGGAGCTTCCGTTTTTGGAGTTGGTTCAGGTTTTGGTAATAAAGCTTTGCGGCTTAATCTATATTTACCTGTTTTCTTATCTACTTCAATTAATTTAACTTGTATTGCTTCTCCTTGTTGTAATACACCATCCATTTTATCAATACGGTTCCAGCTTATTTCACTTATGTGTAATAAACCATCTTTTCCAGGTAAAAACTCAACAAATGCTCCAAAATCCATAATGTTTTTAACTTTACCTTCGTAAACCTCACCTACTACAGGTACAGCAACTATTCCTTTAATTAATTGCATTGCTTTTCTTAAAGCTTCGCCATTACTCGATGCAATTTCCACCACACCATATTTTTCATTTTCGGTAATAGAAACGGTAGCACCAGTTTCTTTTTGAATACCTTGTATAATTTTACCTCCGGGCCCTATAACTGCACCAATAAATTCTTTATCAATTAATAAAGTTTCAATACGAGGTGCATGTGGTTTTAAATCGCTTGCAGGAGCTGAAATGGTTTTATTCATTTCGTTTCTAATATGCTCACGACCAGCTTTTGCTTGGTTCAAGGCTTCTTCAACCATTTCCCAACGTAAACCATTAATTTTTATATCCATTTGGCAAGCAGTAATTCCTTTTGCAGTTCCTACTACTTTAAAATCCATATCACCCAAATGATCTTCATCGCCTAAAATATCTGATAAAATTGCATATTTACCTGTGGTTTCATCGCTTACTAAACCCATTGCAATACCGCTAACAGCCCCAGTAATATTAATACCAGCATCCATTAAAGCCAACGATCCAGCACAAACTGTTGCCATACTACTTGAACCATTCGACTCTAAAATATCAGAAACTATACGTATAGTATAAGGACTTTCTTCTAAAGGCGGTAGTACACGTTTTAATCCGCGTAAAGCTAAATTACCATGTCCAATTTCACGCCTTCCTGGTCCACGGCTGGGTCTTACTTCGCCAGTTGAAAATGAAGGGAAATTATAATGTAACATAAACTTTGCATATCCTGTTAACATTGGACTGTCCAACATTTGTTCATCTAACTTTGAGCCCAACGAAACTGTTGTTAATGATTGAGTTTCGCCACGAGTAAACAAAGCCGAACCATGAGCAGCGGGTAAATAACCTACTTCTGACCAAATAGGTCTGATTTCGTCTAAATTTCTACCATCTAAACGTTGTCTATCGTTCATGATCATTGCTCTTACCGCATCATATTCTACATCATGAAAGTATTTGTTAGTTAAAAATTTATCTAAAACTGTTCCTTCAGGTTGTAAAGCTTTAAACTCTTCTCTTACTGCTTTAAAGCCAGCACTTCTTTCGTTTTTACCTAATTTACCTTTAGCTATTGTAAATATTTTATCGTAAGCAAAAGCACGAATGGAAGCCTCTAATTCGGGATTACTTCTTTCATGGTTGTATTCGCGAACAGGTTTTTTACCCCCTAACATTTCGCATAAATCCCATTGTGCTTTTATTTGAAGTTTAATTGCTTCGTGCGCAATTTTTAAAGCCTCAAGCATATCAGTTTCACTTACTTCTTGGCACTCGCCTTCTACCATGTTCAAATCTTTTTCGGTACCTGCAACTATCAAATCCATATCGGCTCTTTCTAAATCACTTTTGAAAGGATTTATTACAAACTTACCATCTATGCGCGCAACACGTACTTCAGAAATTGGTCCATTAAAAGGTATATCGCTAATTAATAATGCAGCTGAGGCAGCTAAACCTACTAAAGCGTCAGGCATAATGTTTTGATCGCTAGAAATTAGGCTTAATGCAACTTGCGTATCGGCATGATAATCGCTTGGGAATAAAGGACGTAAAGCCCTATCAACTATACGGCTAATTAAAACCTCATAATCAGAAAGCTTTGCTTCTCTCCTAAAAAAACTACCTGGAATACGACCTACAGCCGCAAATTTTTCTTGGTAATCAACTGTTAGTGGCATAAAATCCACATCTTCTTTAGCTTCTTTAGCAGATACAACAGTAGCCATAATCATGGTATTTCCTGTTTTTAAAATTACTGCTCCATCGGCCTGACGAGCTAAACGGCCTGTTTCTAAACTAATGGTTTGACCACCAATTTCAAATGTTTTAATTGTTGCTTGTGACATATTTATTTTTATTTCAGCCCCATCTATTTATTTTAAGTTATGCAATGTTTTACTAAGATGGGATTAGTAAAATAAGGTTTTTTGTTTTGTAAAATTTATAGCTTTTAAAACACAAAAAGCAGAAGCTATAAAAGGGGCTCCTGCTTTTAATAATTTAAAGAATTGAATATTTAAAAATAATCAATTCTAAAAATGTGAAATTCTTATTTACGGATTTCAAGTTCTTTGATAATTGCTCTATAGCGAAAAACATCTTTACGCATTAAGTAATTTAATAACGAACGTCTTTTCCCAACTAACTTTACAAGACTTAATTCCGCAGAAAAATCTTTCTTATTAATTTTTAAATGTTCCGTAATGTGATTGATCCTCTCAGTGAAAAGAGCAATCTGACTTTCAGCAGAACCAGTGTCTGTTTTAGACTTGGCTGTACCGAACTTTTCGAAAATGGCTTGTTTAGCCTCGGTTGTCAAATGCATGATCTATTTTTTTTTATTTTAAATGAGGTGCAAAATTAATTTTTTTTTGATAGTAAACAAGCTAATATCTAAATAAAAATTTAACTTATTTAATCAACCCAGTCTGCTATAAATAAGTTAGTATCGCGTGTACCGTGGTTATTTCTATTTGATGAAAAAACTAATTTTTTTCCATTTGGAGAAAACATAGGAAATGCATTGAATAAACTTTCATCAGTAATTTTTTCTAACCCTGTTCCATCTATATTAATGGTATAAAGCTGAAAATCATATCCTTTTTGAGAGTGGTGGTTACTTGAAAATATTATTTTATCGCCTTTGGGCGTATAGAAAGGCGCCCAATTTGCTTTTCCTAAATTAGTAATTTGTTTTAAATTACTTCCATCAATGTTGCAAGTATAAATTTCCATATTGCTAGGAGCCACATATCCTTGTATTAAATATTCTTTGTATTCTTTTACCTCTTCGTCAGTTTTTGGTCTTGAAGCCCTAAACACAATTTGAGTTCCATCAGGGGAGAAAAAAGCTCCTCCATCGTAGCCTAAACCAAAAGTAATTTGAGTTTGGTTTGTGCTATCTATATTCATTGTCCAAAGTTCTAAATCTCCACTTCTATCGCTTGTAAATACTATTTTATCTCCTTTGGGTGATACTGTTGCTTCTGCATCGTAACCTTTTGAATTAGTTAATTGCTTTACTACTTTTCCATTTAAATCAGAAATAAAAATATCAAAATCGCTATAAACAGCCCACAAATATTTTCCTTTAATTTTTAGTTCTGCCGGACAATCATTATTTGATAAATGAGTAGATGCGTATAATATTTGTTTATTATTTGGTAAAAAATAACTGCAAGTAGTTCTACCAAAACCTGTACTAATCATTGGTGGTTTGTATGTTGTATCTTTAGTAGCTTTTTTAATATTTAAATTAAAAATTTGGTCACATTTTAAACCCCAAGCTTTATTATTGCTTTGAAACGATAGGTTTTTATTATCAAAACTAAAGTAAGCTTCAGCATTGTCGCCACCGTAGGTAAGTTGGGTTATATTTTTTAAATGTTTTTCTTTTTGCTGAGCAAATAAAAATAGTGAATTGAAAATGGTAAAAATAGTGGTTATAAAAATTTTGTACATTAAATAGATACTCTTAAAATAAGGAGCAAAAAAGCAGTTTTTTAATTGAAAATTAAAATGAATTAGTAAAATTAATGTTTCTTAATCTTTATTTTATATATAAAAGTAATTTTAGCCGATTTAATTATATTTATTATTTTATTAAATTATATTAAAATTTGAAAACGCTTATAATAAATTAAATTTTAACAATTTTGAAGTACTTCAGCTTCAGTAAAAAAAATTTGTTTTTCTGTTTTTAATTTTTAATTTAACTCTAACAATTATACTAGATTATTATTAAAATTAAGAAAGAAATTTTTAAAACAAACACTTTGAAAATTTACCATTAATTTGCTCCAAAAAAACAAACCAATTGTCGGGCATTTATATTCATATTCCTTTTTGTAAGCAAGCTTGTTATTACTGTAATTTTCATTTTTCTACACAACTAAAACACATAAATGAAATGGTAAATGCAATTTGTAATGAAATTGATTTACGCCATAACTATTTGAAAGAAAAAACATTGCAAAGTATTTATTTTGGCGGTGGTACTCCTAGCTTATTAAATAACGAACAATTATTGCAAATTTTTAAAACAATAGAGAAGTACTTTATAATAACTAACGATGCAGAAATTACATTAGAAGCCAATCCTGATGATTTAACTGAAGATAAATTATTATTATTAAAACAAACACCAATAAACAGATTGAGCATAGGCGTTCAAAGTTTTTTTGATACAGATTTAAAATGGATGAATAGAGCCCACAATGCTAATCAGGCGATGGAATCAATAGCTTATGCTAATAAAATTGGCTTTAATAATGTTACCATTGATTTAATTTATGGCACACCTGGATTGACAAATATTAATTGGAAAAAAAATATAGATACAGCAATCAATTTAAATGTAAACCATATTAGTAGCTATGCATTAACTGTAGAACCTAAAACTGCTTTAGCAACTTTTATAGAAAAAGGAACATATTCAAATACAAACGATGAACAAGCTGCTGAACAGTTTGATATATTGACAAATACATTGAATGAAAATGGATTTATACACTATGAAATAAGTAATTTTGGCAAAGCTGGTTTTATTGCAAAGCACAATAGTAATTATTGGAAAGGAAAACAATATTTAGGCATTGGGCCATCGGCTCATTCGTTTGACAATAAATCGAGAAGTTGGAATATAGCAAATAATGTTAAATATATGGAGGCAATAAATAGTAAAATACCTTTAATTACAGTTGAAAAATTAAGTAAAAATAACTTAATTAACGAATACATTATGACAGGTTTACGCACTATTTGGGGTTGCGATTTAAATTATATTGAATTAGAATTTGGGAAAAATGAAAAAGAAAGAATAATTAACTTGGCTAATAAATACATGTTGACAGAAATGTTAACCACAAATAATGAAGTATTGATTACTACAGCAAAAGGAAAATTTTTTGCTGATGGAATAGCATCTGATTTATTTAAAATTTAATAAGTAGTAAATAAAAACTAATTTTGAAAAATGAATGACTATTGGCAAATAATAAGTGTAATTTTAGTAAGTACCATTAAATTTATTATAGGTCTTGCCATGTCGTTGGCCTATAATTTTCCTCCAATAACTTTTTATTTAACAACTGTTGGTGGCGGAATGATAGGTGTATTCATTTATTTATATTTATGGGATTTTTTTTTAATTATAAAAAATAAAGTTTGGGAACCAAAACCCAAAAAAGTTCAAATTAAAATTAATAAAAAAATTCGCAACATGGTTCATTTTTCAAGAACTTGGGGGATTTATGGCATAGCATTAGTAACTCCAACAATTATTTCAATGCCTATTGGAACATTAATTTGTAGATCAATTGAAAAAAATAAATGGCATATAAAATTAGTAATGTTTGTTTCGCTTAGTTTTTGGTCGTTACTGATAATTGCATTACAATACTTTTTTCATTTAGATGTAAAACCATGGATTGATGCAGTTGTCAATTTTTTTGGTAAAATTATTCATTTCTTTATCTAATTTTATTTGTATGAAAATATTATACGCTATACAAGGAACTGGAAACGGCCACATAAGCAGAGCAAGAGAAATTATACCTATTTTAAAACAAAAATGCGATTTAGATTTATTAATTAGCGGAACCCAAGCCGATGTGCAGCTTCCTTACGAAGTAAAATATAAATTGAGTGGAATTAGTTTTACTTTTGGTAAAAATGGAGGTATTGATATTGTTGACACTATTAAAAATTTACATCCTATTAATTTTGTTAAAGACATTTACGATATACCAGTTAAAAATTACGATTTAATATTAAACGACTATGAGCCAGTAACAGCTTGGGCTTGCAAAGTACATCATCTAAATTGTGTTGCAATTAGTCATCAATCTGCGTTTTTAAGTGAGTTTACACCTAGAATAAAAAAAAGAGATTGGTTTGCTGAAAATGTACTTAAAAACTATGCTCCTTGTACCGATAAAGTAGCTTTTCATTTCGACAAGTACGATTCTTTTATACATACACCTGTAATTAGAAGTGAGGTACGAAATATGGAAATAACAAATAAACAACACATTGCTGTTTACTTGCCTGCCTATGCAGACGAAATTTTGTTAAAGCATTTTTTAAAAATTCCTGATGTACAATTTGAAGTTTTTAGCAAACATTCAAAAAAAGCTTACTCAATAAAAAATGTTAATATTAAGCCCGTTTTAAATACCGATTTTATAACAAGTATGGCTAGCAGCAATGGATTAATTACTAACGGAGGTTTTGAAAGCCCAGCAGAAGCTAGCTTTTTAGGAAAAAAAGTTATGTGTATTCCTATGGCAAACCAATATGAACAAAAATGCAATGCCAAAGCATTTAAATTAATGGGAGGAACGCGGGTAAAAAAAATAGAAGCTGATTTTTACTTAGAAATAGAAAAATGGTTAATAAATGGAAAACCAATTGCTGCTAATTACCCAAACGAAACCGAAGAAATTATAGAAAAAATTATAGAAAATTATAGTTAAGAATTTGCCGTATTATTATCAGTTTTTTAGCTAAATCTTCTTTGAATCAACTTTTCAAGGTCTTTAACTAAACTGTTTTCCAAATCCCATTTATGAGTTATTTTTAACTCAGTCCAAATAAACATGGCTTCATTTAAATCAACTGCATTGTTTATTTTATCAATTGATTTGGCATACTCTACTACATTTTCTTTAAATAAATCGTTCACAAATGCAATTTTTTTATTTAATGAAATAGCAGTTTTTAAACTTTCTATTTTAGGTTCTATTATTTTTTCCGAAAATTGAAAACTTTCAATTTTTTGAGCAATTTTTTCGTTTAAACTTGGTTGGTTTTGAGGTAAAATGGTTTTGCCTATACTTATAAATGATGCTGGCTTTTCGTCAGGTTCAATTATAAAACTTGTTGGTTCAACTTTATTGGTATCTAAAATTTTTTCTTTTTCAATTTGTTCATTTAAATTTTCAATAGTACTTATAATGGTTTCATCTATTTTACTAATAGTTTCAATAGATTCAGGTGTTAAAAGAGGGGTTTCAATAACTGATTCTGAAAATACTTCAAAATCAAAAATATGATTAGTAGCAGTTGTAGATTCAATTTTAGTTTCGTGTACAACTTCTTCCACAATTGCTTCGTAAAAAATATTGTTTTCTTCTTCTAAAATTTCAATTTTCTCATCAATTTCTATATTTGAAATATCTGCTAATCCATTAATAGTAATTTCGTCTGTTACATTGTTTGAAAGAATTTCTTTAAAAGAATTTTCTTCTTTTTTTAATTCTTGGGAAATATTTTCTTTTAAAATGCTACGTTCCTCATCAACATCGGTGGCAATACTTAACTTTAAAATTAGTTCGTATAAATCGCTACAACTTCTTTTAATTACCTCTTTTTCTATATTACTTAAATTAGTATTTGGTTTTAATACTTCGTGGCTCAACATTGCCAAATCTTCAATTCTTGAATTTATCTTACTTATTAATTGTATTGAATTCATATGCAAAAATTAATTTTAATACCCCATTAAACAATAATATTTAATAAACAAGTGTTATTAACTATGGTAATTTTTATAACATAAAAAAAAATTATATTCGCAAAACATGTTTATAGAACCACGTTCAAATACCGATAAAAGAAAAGGCTGGATAGAAGTTATTTGTGGTTCTATGTTCTCAGGAAAAACCGAAGAACTAATTAGGCGTTTAAAAAGAGCTAAAATTGCCAATCAGAAAGTAGAGATATTTAAGCCTACAATTGACACCAGATATGATGAAACTGAAGTGGTTTCACACAATCAAAATTCCATATCATCTACTCCTGTTTCTTCTTCGTTAAATATTTTACTCATGAACGATGATGCAGATGTAATTGGAATTGATGAAGCACAGTTTTTCGACCAAGAATTGATTTTTGTTTGCGAAAAATTAGCAGAACAAGGAACAAGAGTAATTATTGCGGGGTTAGATATGGATTATTTAGGAAAACCATTTGGACCAATGCCTGCTTTAATGGCTATAGCCGAATATGTAACTAAAGTAAATGCCATTTGTATGGTTTGTGGCGACATTGCAACCCATAGTTTTAGAAAAACAAATGAAATTAACCTAGTTATGTTGGGTGAAAAAGATACTTACGAAGCCAGATGTAGGTTTTGTTTTAATGAAGGAATGAAGGTTTAGGTGATAGTTGATGGACAATAGACGATAGGAAGTAGGCAATAATATGTAATAAATAATATGCAATTAGCAATTTATTTAACCCGCAATAATCAACCCGCAATCTTTAAAAATCTTAAACCCCTGCAGCACCTATTCCGGCTAAAAATCCAGTAGTCCAAGCAGCCTGAAAATTAAAACCACCTGTTATTCCGTCAATATCTAACACTTCACCAGCAAAGTATAAACCTTTTACTTTTTTACTTTGCATATTTTTAAAATCAATTTCATTTAAATTAATTCCACCACAAGTAACAAATTCTTCTTTAAAGCTGGTTTTACCTTCTACTTGATAGGAGTCGTATAATAAACATTGAACTAATTTATTTACTTGTTCTTTACTTATTTCGCCCCAATTTAACTTCGAATCAATTTCGCTTTTTTCAAATAAAAAGTCAAGTAAGCGAGCAGGTAATTTAAATGGGAATAAATTGTTTACTTGCCTATTTGGGTTGGCAGCTTTTATATTCATTAACTCATTTCTGCACGATTCTTCTTTTTTATCGTTTAACCAGCTTACTTGTATTTGAAAATTATAGTTTTTATCGGCAATTAAACGTGCACCAAAACTTGATAAACGCAAAATTGATGGACCACTTAAACCCCAATGAGTAATTAGTAATGGGCCACTATTTTCCATTTTTAATTCTGGAATTCTTATTTTTACTGGATTTACTGAAATACCTGTTAGTTCGGTAATTTTATTATTAGGCAAATTAAATGTAAACAACGAAGGAACTGGATCTATAACATCATGTCCAAGCGCTTTAATCCAATTTAAATGCTCTTCTTTTGGAGCACCTCCGGTGGTAATAATAACTTTATTGCATTCTACATTTTCACCATCTACCAAAAATAATTTAAAATTTGTATCTCTGGTTTCAATTCTTTTTACTTCTTTATTGTTTAAAATTTCTATTTTTAATTTTTTTATTTCTTTTAATAAACAATCAATTATAGTTTGACTGTCATCCGAAACTGGAAAAATCCTGCCATCACTTTCGGTTTTCAATTTTACTTTTCTACTTTCAAACCAATTAATGGTATCGGTAGTTGAAAAACGACTGAATGCGCTTTTTAATTGCTTTTCGCCTCTTGGGTACGACAATGAAAGTTGCTTTAAATCGAAACAAGCATGAGTAACATTACACCTTCCTCCGCCCGAAATTTTTACTTTTTGTAAAAGTTTACCTGTTTTTTCTAAAATAATTACTTCGGCCTCAGCATTAGCGTTTGCAGCATTTATGGCTGCAAAAAAACCAGCTGCACCTCCTCCTATTACAACAATTTTCACTCTTATTTATCGGGTTAAAATTTAATCAATCAGAGTGCAAAAGTAAGTGTTTTTATAGCTAATATCCAAATTTTGTATTATTTACGATTTATATCAAAAAAAAAGCCTGCAAGTTAATTTGCAGGCTTTTTATATGAATTAATGTTAATTCTTATTGAATTGATAAGCGTTTAGTAGTACTTACACCGTTGGCTAAAGTTACATTTACTAAATAAATACCATTTGTTAAATTTTCAGTATTTACATTTACTTCATGAGCTGAAAAACTATTATTTGTGTATACTACCTTACCAGTAATATCAAAAATAACAACTTGGCTAATGTTAGCTTGGTTTTTGTCCATGCTAATTGTTACGTTTTCTTTAGCTGGATTTGGATAAACACCTAATAAGTAGCTGTAATTGATGTTATTTACACTTGTTCCTACTTCTAAATCAAATTGAGCAGCAATACGAGGTGCAACAAATTGTGCAATAGTATCAATATAAGCTTTAGCACGAGCTGCACTCATAAATGGATTTGTTAAGAATGACAATGAATCAGCGTTTCTACCAGCACCTGGACTAGGGAAATTGATTCCTTGAACAATTTGTCTATCCCACCATTCCCAAGGTGAACTTTCTGCAGGGAAATTAGTTCTGAAAGCAAATAAGTTTTTCACATCACCACTTGAAGCCATTGCTCTAACAGAAATAGGGTCAGTATAGTTTTTTGAGTTGATTTTATTATTAATACCTAAGCTATTGGCATAAGGAATAACTGAACCAGCACCAGAAGCACTTTCAATTACTGTTGCTTTGGTTGTAGGTACAACTACGTTACCTGTTTTGTAAGGAGCAAATATATCTGCTGGGCAATGCATACCTACAATAGGCAAAGTTGCAGCATCCATCCAATTTGAATCACCCATTGCACCACCATAATTAAATACCATGTGAGCATTTCCAGAAATTGCAGCATCACCACCATAATTAAAGAAAGGTGCACCACCAATTCCGTTCCAATCACCTAAAGTATCTACGCTTACCATTGGAGAAAAATCTCCTCTTTGGAATTTAATTTTACCTTCTATATCAGCTCTGTTATTAACTGAAGCTAAACCTAATGCAACATATCCACCAGTTCCTTGGCCACCAACTATAATTTTTGATGTATCAATTTTGTAAGTTTCTGCATTTACACGCATAAAACGTATTGCATTTCTTACATCTTGAATGGCACGGTAAGTAGCCTTAATTAATTGTTCTGTTGCTGCTGCAGAAGCTGCATTTGGATTCCATCCTAAGCGGTAATTAATAGCCATTACTACGTAACCACGTTTTGTTAAACGATCTGCTAATTCAACTATTGAACTATCGTTTTTGTTACCTGTAGTTTGTTGGTTGATAATAGCTGGTAAATAACTTCCAGTATGAGCCAAAATAATTAATGGTCTTTTTGCTGCAGTATCTCCTTCAGGTTGGTAAATATCGCAAAGCAATCTTGAAGTAACAATTGGAGGATTGTTAGGTGGAATAATATTAATCGATCTGTTAGAATCGTATTCAATATTAGCAGATTTTGTCACATTCATAAACACTTCGTTTATGTAGCGTTTTTGTGCAGTTGCATTAAAGCAAATTGCTGTAAATGCAAAAACTGTAAATAAATTTAGTAAATTCTTTTTCATTTTTCTTTTTTTAGTGTATGGCAAATAAATGATTTTTTTTTAAAAGAAAAAATGAATACAAAAAAAAACTACACAAATTCCCCAATAAGGGTTTCTAAAGTTAAGCCGGGACCAAAACCACAAGCAAAAACTTTGCCTTTTCGTTGGTTCAATTGCATTTGTTGCAACACAAATAAAATAGTGGCTGAGCTCATGTTTCCGTAGTTTTTTAAAACCTCGAACGAAAGTTCAACATCGGTATTGGTAAGCGAAAGTTCTTTTTGAATGGTTTCAATAATTTTTCTACCACCGGGGTGTATGGCCCAATTATTAATTTTATTTATAGTTAAATGGGCATTTTTCAATGCTTCGTTTAGCAAATTACCAATTCCTGATTCAATTAAATTAGGAATAAAAGCACTTAAGGTCATTAAAAAACCTGTGTTTGAAATATGCCAAGCCATGTCGGTTTTGCCACCAAACAATACTTGGCTATAAAACGAGTGGAGTTGAATGGCGTTATCAAAATTTGTGTTTGAAGTTACCACACAAGCCGCTGCTCCATCGGCAAAAAGTAAATTAGCAGCCACATTATCCATACTAAAATTACTTTGAAAATGAAGCGTACAAAGCTCAACCGAAACTATTAAGACTTTATTGTTTTTATTAGCAGAACAAAATGCATCGGCCATTTTTAAAGCATGAAAAACAGCATAACATCCCATAAAATTTACCGAGGTTCGGTGTACGTGGCTAGGCATATTTAATTGCTCCATCAACATTAAATCTAACCCGGGTGCAGCCATGCCCGTGCAACTTACTGTTATTAAATGAGTAATAGTTTGTAATACATCTTCGTTTTCCAAACAATTTAAAATTGCTTCTTTACTCATTTGCGGAGCAACATTAAAAAACAAATCCATTCGCTTATTCACGGTTGGAAAAGCATCTTTTAAGTTTTGAGGCAATAACTGGTTGGTATGGGTATTTAAATTATAATCAGGAACAGCACTATAACGGGTTTTTATTCCCGAACGATCGTACATTAAACCTATTTTACGCTTGGTATTTTCATCCTCGTCATAAAAGTTTTGCATAAAAAGTGCAACATCGGCTTGATTCATTTTATAGGGAGCAGTAGCCGTTCCAATTTTGTTTATATAACTCATTTTATAGTTGCTTAAATATTATTTCACTTATAAAATAGCAAGACAGTATTATCGAAGATAACGTATTCATTCGCATTGTGTTTTTAAAGTTTGCATTTTCATAATTATTAAAAACACTGAAAGCCCACCACATAAAATAAATAATAACGGGTAATAAAAAAAGTTGAAACCAATAAAAATGTAACAAGTTAGGAGTTATAATTTGTGTTTGTATAAAAAATAAAATGGTTGCTATTAAAAATAAAATGGCACTAAAAATAAAAGTGCCTTTATAGCCCAATAGTAAACTCAATGTAATATCACCCGCATCTTTGTCTTGCTTATGTTGGTATATTTGGGAAAGTGGATAAGTAGCTCCAATTAACAACGATGGAACAAAAAACAAAAAGGTTGGAAAAGTTTCCATTTTCAAATCGTCAGTTAAAAATAAAAGCAAAACAGCAAACAAATAACTTCCTTGGAAAAAACTAACAGTAATCCAACTAGCAAATGGATATTTTTTTAACCGAATGCCTTTAAAGCTATAAGCCCTAGAAGCCAATACATATAACATAATTAGCAAAGCAAAATTAAGCCCTATAATACAACACATTAAAAGCCCAATTAAATCGAAAGCAAAGCTTACATAAAACAAGTTTTTGGTTGGCGGTGGTGGTTTTTCTATTCCCCCAATACTTTCTGTATCGTTATCCATGTAGCTATTGTAACCGTTACTAGCAGGATAAATAAACACATGCAATGCAATAAAAGCTATAACAGTGTTAAATAAATTAATGTTGTTTAATACTGCCAATGCAAATAAAAATACAGGAAGTAAAAAAAAACTAAAAGGAATTCGTAATAATTGTATGCTATTTTTTTCAATAATGTTTATCACTTTGCATAAATACAAATTATCTTTTAAAAGAATATTACATATTTATTTAAAAATGACGTTTAAAAAACTTTATCATAAAAATAACTTAATTCGTACATTCATACATTAAATTTATTTTAAGTAATATATACATTCGTAAAAATAATTTTTACATTATGTCGAAACAAATACAAATACACATTTTATTGGTGGAAGATGAAAGTAGCTTGGGTTACTTAATTAAAGAAACTTTGCGATTAGAAGATTTCAGTGTTAGGCTTTGTAAAGATGGCGAAGAAGGATTAAATGCATTTAATAACGAACGATTTGATTTATGTATTTTGGATGTAAATATGCCAAAAATGAGTGGTTTTGAACTTGCTAAAAATATAATAAACAAAGACGCACATGTTCCTATTATATTTTTAACTGCTAACTCAACCGAGGCCGATAAATTGGAAGGTTTTAACATAGGAGCAGATGAATACATAACAAAACCTTTTAGCACTCCCGAATTTTTAGCCCGCGTTAAAGCCATTTTAAAACGTAGCCATAACAAACCTGAAACCGATTTTGCAGCAAAAGAAGAAAAAATTGCAATTGGCAATACCACTGTAGATTTAGTAAACAATACAATTTTGGTGAATGGAAATGAAAAAAGAATTAGTAATACCGAAGGGATTTTAATAAAACTATTAGCTATTAATAAAAACGCATTAATACCAAGGGCAAATATGCTTTTGCATGTGTGGGGCCGCAACGATTTTTACACCGCCCGCAACCTAGATGTTTACATAAACAAAGTGCGAAAACTAATAAAAGAAGACGAAACCATTAGCATAGAAAATGTGCATGGAAGCGGTTTTAAATTGGTGTTAAACTAAATCCAAGGCTTCAGCCAATTTTCTGTCTTTTTCGGTAATTTTATTCCCTGCATCGTGGGTTGTTAAAGTAACCATAACTTTATTGTAAATGTTTGTCCACTCTGGGTGATGATCCATTTTTTCAATAAAATAAGACGCTTTTACCATCCAAGCTATGGCATCACCAAAAGTTTTAAATTTAAAAGTTTTGGTCAGTTTGTTATCTTCTTCAATCCAGTTATTCATAAATATTTAAATTAGTTTGTATAAAACGGGTTTACTAGGGCTTGCATCACTTTCGAAAGAAGCAATCTGTAAGTTTAACAAATATAGTCCATCGGCAACGGAATCATCCACAAAAATTAATTCGGT
>JBAXCN010000032.1:0-32455 GCA_037141455.1 Bacteroidota bacterium | reverse complement strand
TAACAATCCAACCATCTAACAATCCAACAATCTAACAATCCAACAATCTAACAATCCAACCATCTAACAATTAAATCAACAAATCTCCAAATCACTAAATCTCTAAATCTCCAAATCACTAAATCTCCAAATCTATAAATAAATAAATGAGCATATCTAGTTTAAGCATTAATAGGCCTGTTTTAGCAACTGTGATGTCCATAGTCATTATGCTTTTTGGTGCCATAGGTTATAATTATTTAGGGGTTAGGGAATTTCCTTCCATAGATCCGCCAATAATTACGGTAAGAACCAGTTATACTGGAGCAAATGCTGAAATTATTGAATCGCAAATTACCGAACCATTAGAGAAGGCAATTAATGGTATTGCGGGTATTCGTTCCATTTCATCGGCTAGTAATTTGGGAGTAAGTAGTATTACGGTAGAATTTAATTTAGATGCAAACTTGGAAGAAGCCGCTAACGATGTTCGTGATAAAGTTTCGCAAGCAGTAAGGCAATTGCCACAAGACATTGATGCACCGCCTGTGGTAAGTAAAGCCGATGCAAACTCCGATGCCATAATTGGAATGACCATTCAAAGCAATAACCGCAACCAATTACAAATAAGCGATTATGCAGAAAATGTATTATTAGAAAAGTTGCAAACTATTCCGGGTGTTAGTTCAATTCAAATTTGGGGACAAAAAAGGTATGCCATGCGTTTGTGGTTAAATCCGTTAAAATTGGCCTCGTTTGGTTTAACTCCATTAGATGTTAAATTGGCTTTAGACAGAGAAAATATTGAATTGCCGGGCGGTAAAATAGAAGGCAATACATCTGAATTAACTGTAAAAACAGTAGGAAAATTTTCGACTGAGGAGGAATTTAATAACTTAATTATTAAAGCCGATGATATAAAAACCATTAAATTAAATGATGTAGGCTACGCAATTATTGGAGCCGAAAACGAAGAAACCATATTAAAAGAATCGGGCATACCAATGATAGGGTTAGGGATAGTGCCTCAGCCGGGTGCTAACTATATTGAAATTGCTGACGAGTTTTATAAACGATTTGAGCAAATAAAAAAAGAAGTTCCTCAAGATATTAAGTTGAATGTTTCAATTGACAACACTAAATTTATAAAAACTTCAATAGCAGAAGTAAAGGAAACTTTGCTAATAGCATTTATATTGGTAGTGCTTATTATATTTCTATTTTTTAGAGATTGGTTAATAGCTTTTAGACCTTTAATAGATATTCCTGTTTCGTTAATTGGCGCATTTTTTATTATGTATTTGGCTGGTTTTTCTATCAATATTTTAACTCTTTTAGCTATAGTATTGGCAACAGGTTTGGTTGTGGATGATGGAATAGTGGTAACCGAAAATATTTTCAAAAAAATAGAAGAAGGACTTTCTCCTCGTGATGCAGCCATTAAAGGGTCAAATGAAATATTTTTTGCAGTGGTTTCTACTTCTATTACTTTGGCAGTGGTATTTTTACCAATTATTTTTTTAGAAGGTTTTGTTGGTCGTTTATTTAGGGAGTTTGGGGTGGTAGTAGCTGGTGCAGTTTTAATTTCGGCTTTTGTTTCTCTTACTTTAACGCCTATGTTAAATGTATTTTTAACACGGAAAGAGTATAAAAAACGAACAAAATTTTATACCAAAACAGAACCTTTTTTTGAATCGTTAAATAATATTTATAGTAAATCGTTAGCTACATTTTTTAATAAAAGATGGCAAGCCATTGCCATTGTATTGGTATCGTTTGGGTTGATTTTTTATTTAGGAAGTATTGTTAAAAGTGAGTTAGCTCCGCTCGATGATAGAAGTATGATGCGCATAAACACCATTGCTCCCGAAGGTACATCGTATGAGTTTATGGATAATTACATGGATAAAATAGCGCAGCTTGGCATTGATTCTGTTCCCGAAAAAACAATTGTTCTTACCGTAACTGCACCCGGCTTTACAGGAAGTGGTGCAGTTAATACAGGTTTTACACGTATTATTTTAACTCAACCAAGTGAACGCAAACGTTCCCAACAACAAATAGCTGACATGATTTCGAGAAATTTAACCAACTATCCTGATGCCCGAGCTTTTGTTATTCAAGACCAAACTATTAACGGCAGCGGAGGTTCAAGGGCGGGATTACCAGTTCAATTTATTTTGCAAAATCAAGATTTTAATAAATTGCAACAAAATATTCCTAAATTCATGGGGGAAGTAAGTAAAAATAACACATTTATAGCCCGAACTGCCGATGTAAATTTAAAATTTAATAAACCTGAATTAGAAATTACCATTGAAAGAGAGAAAGCCAAAAGCTTAGGTGTTTCTGTTCAAAGCATTGCGCAAACTTTGCAATTGGCATACAGTGGTTTGCGTTATGGTTATTACAACCAACAAGGAAAACAATACCAAGTAATTGGGCAAATGGATAGAACAAATAGGGATGAACCGCTCGACTTAAAAACACTTTTTGTAAGAAACGATGCTGGAAAAATGATTCAGCTAGATAACGTAATTCGAATTTCAGAAAAAAGTAGTCCACCTCAGTTGTACCATTATAACCGTTATAAAGCTGCAACAGTTTCTGTTGGGCTTGCACCCGGAAAAACCATTGGCGATGGAATAGATGAAATGAATAAAATTGCTAAAAAAGTGTTAGACGATTCATTTACAACCGATTTATCAGGTCCATCGCGCGATTTTTCTGAAAGTTCTTCAAATACCACCTTTGCTTTTTTATTGGCTTTGGTGTTAGTTTATTTGGTTTTGGCTGCACAATTCGAAAGTTTTGTTGATCCATTAATTATTATGCTTACTGTGCCTATGGCATTGGCTGGAGCTTTAATTTCGTTGTGGTATTTCGACCAAACTATGAATATTTTTAGCCAAATTGGTATTATTGTTTTAATAGGTTTGGTTACTAAAAATGGAATTTTAATTGTGGAGTTTGCTAATCACCAAAAAGCATTAGGATTAAATGCAATTGAAGCTGTAAAATTAGCAGCAGTTCAACGTTTACGTCCCATTATGATGACCAGTTTAGCAACTATTTTAGGTGCATTACCTATTGCTTTGGCTTTGGGTGCTGGTGCAAAAAGCCGCATGGCAATGGGTATTGTTATAATTGGTGGATTATTGTTTTCAGGTTTTTTAACTTTATATGTAATTCCAGTTATTTATAGTTTAATTTCTAAAAACAAAAAAGTGAAAACAGAAATTAATTTAGTTCAAGAAAACTTAGCTTAAAAACAATTTAAATGAAGATTTTTTATACAATATTTTCAAAAAAAATAATAGGAATAGTTTTTATAAGTTTAATGTTTTTAAATGCACGAGCACAACAAATATTAACCTTAAATGAAGCATTAAAACTGGCTTTGGAAAATAATTTTTCAATTCAAGTAGCTAAAAATGAAGCCGAAATTTCAAAAAACAATAACTATGCTGGTGCTGCAGGAATGCTTCCAACAATAGCAGCTTCCGCCAACCAAGATAATGTAGTGAACAATACCCAACAAAAATTTTTAAACGGAACTGAAAACAACCGAGATGATGCTAAATCGAATCAGTTAAATACCGGAGTAGAACTTGGCTGGACTATTTTTGATGGTTTAAAAATGTTTGCAACTAAAAATAAATTAAACCAACTACAAGAAATAGGGGAGCTGAAAATGAAACTTCAAATTGAGCAAGTTTTTAGTAAGGTTACTCGTGCTTATTTCGAAATTGTGCAGCATAAAAAAGTATTAAATGCATTGCAGCAAAGTGTTACTATTTCTTCCGAAAGATTAAAACTAACTAATGATAAATTTACCCTTGGAAAAGTTTCGAAAGCTGAGGTTTTAAAAGCGCAGGTAGACTTAAACACTGATAAATCGGCTTACATGAAACAATTAAATTCATTGCAAAATGCAAAGATTAATTTAAATCAATTGTTAGCCCGAAGTTTGATAGTTGATTTTGAAGTAGCAGAAAACATTTTAATGAATAAAGATTTAAAATTGGCCGAATTACAAAATAAAGCAAAACTTCAAAATACAAACCTTTTAATAATTAAAAAAAACAATCAAATTTCATCTAATACTATTAATGAAATTAAAGCAGAAAGATTGCCTACACTCCAATTTAAAACTGGTTACAACTTTAATAAACAATCATCGGAAGCAGGTTTCTTGCAATCAAGTCAAACCAATGGTTTTCATTATGGAGCAGCAATAAATTTTAATTTATTCAATGGTTTTAACACAGATAGAAGAATTACCAATGCTATGTTAAATTTAAAATCAACCGACATTACTTTAAAAGATAGTTTACAAAAACTGGATTTAGCAGTGCAGCAAACGTTTAATAATTATTCGTTGGCTTTACAATTATTAGCAATAGAAATTGAAAATATTGATTTAGCCAAAAATAGCTTTGAATTGGTAAACGAACAATATAAAGTTGGATTAATCACTGCAATTGAATTGCGAGATGTGCAACAAAAATTATTATTAAGCGAAACCCAATTGTCGGCCTTGCAATTGGATGCAAAAATAGCTGAAATAGAACTACAAAAATTATGTGCTGAAATTACCAAAATGATTGATTAACAGCTAAAAAAAATATTTAATTTAACTTATTTGAATTGTTTTTTTATTTTTTGATAAAAAACTTGATTCAAAAATATACTTTTATAACCTCATTTTATGTTACAAAAGTTAATAATAAATAATTACGCAATAATAAAGCAGGTTGAAATAAATTTTCATGAAGGCTTAAACATTATCACAGGAGAAACAGGTGCAGGGAAATCTATTTTGATGGGTGCATTGGGTTTGGTTTTAGGCGAAAGAGCCGATGCTAAAGCAATAATGAATGGGGAAGATAAATGCATTATTGAATCGTATTTTTATGTTAAACCATATAAACTTCAAAATTATTTTAATACTAACGAATTAGATTACGATGATATTTGTTTAGTTAGAAGAGAAATTACCTCTAACGGAAAATCGAGAGCATTTATTAACGACACACCAGTAAATTTAATTCAACTAAAAGAACTAGGTGCTTTATTAATTGATATTGTAAGTCAAAACGAAACTTTGGCTTTAAACGATGTTTCATTTCAACTATCAATTATTGATTCCATTGCTGAAAATGAGGAGCTTTTAACAGATTACAAGCATTCTTATAATTTGTATAAGAAAATAGAGAAACAATTAAGTGATTTAATTGAGACAGAAAGTAAAGTTAAGCAAAGCGAAGATTATAATAAGTTTATTTTAAACGAATTGTTAGAAGCAAAAATTATTGAAGATGAACAAGATGAATTGGAGCAATCGTTGAATATTTTAAGCAATGCCGAAGAAATTAAAACAATAACTTACAATGCTTATGCCTTGTTAGATTATGCAGAACCAAGTATAATTGATCAATTAAGGAATGTAAAAAATTCTATTTTGCCAATAATAAAACACAACAAAACGTTTGAAGAAATTAGTTTAAGGTTAGAACAAAACATTATAGATTTAAAAGATATTTCTGCTGAATTTGAAGAAATAACCGATAAAACCCAAGCCAACCCAAGTGAATTATTGTTTGTTGAAGAGCGAATTCAAACATTAATTAACTTACAAAAAAAGCATAAAGTAAAATCGAATTCAGAACTTATTAATATTCAAAATGAATTAGAAAATGAATTGTTAAAAGCCAATTCTCTCAATTCGGAAATAGAAAATTTAAGCTTAAAACTTGTTGAATTAAAGCAAAGTTTATTAAACAAAGCTCAAAAATTAAGCAGTAATAGAAGAGAGAATATTCCCACAATTGAAAAAAATGTTCATGCCCTTTTAAACAGTGTAGCAATGCCTGACGCAAATTTAAAAATAGAGCAAAACTTACTATTGAATAATGAGTTAAATATAAATGGCATTGATAAAATTGAATTTTTGTTTTCGGCAAATAAAGGCTCTAATTTTCAGCAAATAAGTAAAGTAGCTAGTGGGGGAGAGTTAAGTAGATTAATGTTATGTATTAAATCGTTAATAAGCGAAAAAGTAAGCTTACCAAGTATTGTTTTTGATGAAATTGATACAGGAATAAGTGGAGAAGCTGCATTAAAAGTATCTTCAGTTTTAAAGAAATTAGCTGTTAAGCACCAAGTGTTAGCCATAACGCATCTGCCTCAAATTGCTGCAAAAGCCGATGCCCATTTTAATGTTTATAAACAAAGTGGAAATGATAAAACGTATTCAAATATTAGGTTACTAAATAAAACGGAACAAATAAATGAAATTGCTGTAATGTTAAGTGGAAATAATCCAACAGAGCAAGTACTTTTAGCAGCCAAAGAATTAATGAATAATTAAATGAAAGATTTGTTTTTTAAAAATAATCAAAAAGCCATGTTATTTTTTTTGTGGCTTTCGGTAGTTGGTCTTTTTTTAACCGAAAACTTTAGAGCACTTTTGAGTATTGCCATGATTGGTTTTACACTTGTTGGTCTACTTTCAGCCAAGCCTAAATTTTGGTTTCATAACATCAAAAATAACAAACCATTATTGTTTTTAATAGGCAGCTTTTTAGTGGTTCTACCTTCAGTTATTTATTCTAAAAATTTATCATATTTTGGTTTAAGAGCTCAAATATTAATCCCTTTTTTGGTTATGCCTTTTGCTTATGCTCAAGTAAAAACATTTAGCGATAAATTCAGAATTATTATTTCTCTTTCATTTATTTTTGGTGTATTCATTACATCAATTCAAGCACTTATTTATTATTATTTTAATCAAGCAGAAGTCAATCAGGCTTATTTAGAAAGCAGGGTTATGCCAGCCATTGTATCTCATCACCCCACATTTAGTTTAATGTGTGCATTTGCCATTTATTTACTCTACGATTTTTTAAAAACTTTAAACAAGAAAATCTTTCAAATTTTAATTTTATTGGTGGCAGTTTTCTTAATTATTTTCTTGCATATTTTTTCTGTAAGAATTGGGATAATAGCATTTTATGGTTTGGTGTTGTTAGTTTTATATGAACAAATTATAATAAAAAAACAATATTTTATTGGATTACTTATACTTTTTACAAGTTTATTAATTGCTTTTTTTACTTATAATTATTCGCCAACAATTAAAAATAAAATTGCCAATACCCAAAACGATATTGATAATTACAAAAGTGGAGGAAGTGCAAATAATCAATCGTTAGGAAGTAGATTAATATCTTACAAAAATGCTATTGAAATAACTGAAAACTCATCATGGTTAATTGGTTGTGGACTTGGCGATGTAGAAGATTTAAATAATGAAATTTACAAAACCAAATATCCTGATATTACTAAAAAAATTATCCCTCATAATCAATTTTTATATTATTTAGCATCAATAGGAATGATAGGAGTTTTGATTTTCGCATTTTGTTTTTATTTCCCGGTTTTTAAACAGTTAAATAATTTTAAGTTATTGGCATTTTATTTAGTTATTAGTTTGGCATTTTTAGTTGAAGCTTTTTTAACCACTCAACTAGGAGTCGGGTTTACTATTATTTTTATTTTACTTTTTACAAATAAAGGCTTAAAGACTTATTGAGATACTTTTAAATGTGGACAAACATTGAAAAACATCAATTGGGAAAAACTTAAAAAAGTTTATTTTTGCCGAAATCCAAAACACTTTGAATAAGTTAATTAACAAATTTCCAGCAACATTACTTTTAGCCGATGGTACTATTTTTAAAGGTACTTCAATAGGGAAAATTGGAACTACATTAGGCGAAATATGCTTTAATACAGGAATGTCGGGCTACCAAGAAGTTTTTACAGATCCTAGTTACTTCGGTCAAATATTAGTTGAAACAAATGTTCATATTGGTAATTATGGTATAAACGACATTGAAATTGAAAGCAACGATATTAAAATTGCTGGTTTAGTTTGCAAAAGTTTTAATATAGTGCACGATAGAAAACAAGCGAATCAAACCATTCAAGAGTATTTTGCTTTAAACAATTTAGTTGGAATAGCCGATGTAGATACTAGAGCAATTGTTCGACATATTCGACAAAAAGGTGCAATGAATTGTATTATTTCATCAGAAGAAAAAACGATTGATGAATTAATGGAAGAGCTTGAAAAAGCTCCTTCTATGCAAGGTTTAGAGCTTTCAAGTAAAGTTTCTACAAATGAAACATATTATTTTGGAGACGAAAATTCAGAGAGAAGAGTTGCTGTTTTAGATTTAGGAGTAAAAAGAAATATTTTACGTTGTTTAGCCGAAAGAGATAATTATTTAGCAGTATTTAATTGCAAAACTAGCTTTAATGAAATGATGAAATTTAAACCAAATGGATTTATGATTTCAAATGGACCTGGCGACCCAAGTGTTATGGATTATGCAGTAAACACAGTGAAGGAAATTGTAAATTCAGGAATACCCTTATTTGGAATTTGTTTAGGTCACCAAATATTAGCCGAAAGCCAAGGAATTCAAACTTTTAAAATGCATAATGGTCACCGTGGATTAAATCATCCTGTAAAGAATTTGGTTACTGGCTTGTGCGAAATCACATCTCAAAATCATGGTTTTGCAGTTAAAAGTGATGATATTAATAACAATGACAACATTGAAATTACACATATAAATTTAAACGACAATACTATAGAAGGTATTAAATTAAAAAATAAAAAAGCATTTTCTGTTCAGTACCATCCCGAGGCAGCTCCAGGCCCACACGACAGTAGGTACTTGTTTGATGAATTTGTTAAAAGTATGAATTAAATAATTAAAAGAATAAAAATATGAGTTCAATTGTAGAAATTAAAGCAAGACAAATTCTTGATTCAAGAGGAAACCCAACGGTAGAAGTAGATGTAACAACCGAAGATGGAGCATTAGGCAGAGCTGCTGTTCCAAGTGGTGCTTCAACTGGTGCTCATGAAGCAGTTGAGCTACGCGATGGAAATAATGCAGTTTATTTAGGAAAAGGCGTATTGAACGCAGTTGAAAATATAAATGGTAAAATTACAGATACATTATTGGGTGTTGATGTATTTGAGCAAAACAATATTGATGCAGCAATGATTGCACTTGATGGAACACAAAACAAAGCAGTTTTAGGTGCAAATGCAATTTTAGCAGTATCGATGGCATGCGCAAAAGCAGCGGCAATTGAAGCAAATATGCCATTGTATAGATATGTTGGTGGGGTAAATGCCAATACACTTCCAATTCCAATGATGAATATTGTTAATGGTGGTTCACATGCCGATAATTCAATCGATTTTCAAGAGTTTATGATAATGCCTGTGGGCGCTGATAGCTTTAGCCGTGCATTACAAATGGGAACCGAAATTTTTCATCATTTAAAATCAGTTTTAAAATCAAAAGGTTATTCAACTAATGTTGGTGATGAAGGCGGATTTGCACCAAATATTAAATCGAATGAAGAAGCAATTGAAACTGTTTTAGTAGCTATAGAGAAAGCTGGTTTTAAACCTGGTGTAGATGTTTATATTGCTATGGATGCTGCTACTACTGAGTTTTACGATGAGAAATCTGGTTTGTATACATTCAAAAAATCGGATGGTAAGCAAATGACTTCATCTGAAATGGTAAACTATTGGAAAACTTGGTGCGAAAAATATCCAATTATTTCAATAGAAGATGGTTTGGCAGAAGATGATTGGGCTGGTTGGGCTGAGTTAACTAAAGTATTAGGTAAAAATGTGCAATTAGTAGGTGATGATTTATTTGTAACCAATACTAAACGTTTAGCCGATGGAATAAAGCAAGGTGTTGCTAATTCTATTTTAGTAAAAGTAAATCAGATTGGTAGTTTAACCGAGACCATTGATGCAGTTAATTTAGCAACTCGCAATTCATACACCAATATTATGAGCCACAGAAGTGGTGAAACAGAAGATACAACCATTGCCGATTTAGCAGTGGCATTAAACAGTGGTCAAATTAAAACGGGATCAGCTAGTAGAACTGATAGAATAGCAAAATATAATCAATTATTGCGTATTGAAGAAGAACTTGGAGGAAATGCTTATTACCCTGGAATGGATTTCAAATTTATAAAGAAATAAATTTCTAAACAAATATAATTTAAAAGTGAAGCTAATATTAAAAAAATACATTCCTATTTTGCTAAATAAATATTTTTTAGCAATTGTAATGTTCTTATTTATATTGTTTTTTAGTGAAAGAAATGGATTAATAAACCAATTGGAACAAAAAAGCAAGTATAATAAAGCTTTAGAAGAGAATGAATATTATGGAACTGAAATAAAAAAATTGCAAAATGACCACGATAATTTGTTCTCAAATCCTAAAAATTTAGAAAAATTTGCTCGTGAAAAGTTTTTAATGAAAAGAGACGATGAAGATGTATTTATTGTAATAAAAAAATAACTTGTATTTACAATTGATTTTCTTACATTTGCAAACCCAATGAAGGGAGGTGTTTAGGGATATGATATACATTAACGTAAAAGAAAACGAATCATTAGATAAAGCTTTAAAAAAGTTTAAGAAAAAATTTGAAAAAACAGGTGTTGTAAAAGAATTACGCGCTCGTCAAGCATTTATAAAACCATGCATTCAAAACAGAATGCAAAGCATACGTGCAGCATACAAACAGAAAATGCAACAAGAAATTGACGCATAATTTGTTTAATTTATCTTATTAATGTAAAAAGCCCACCCAAAGTGGGCTTTTTCTTGTAAAAGCGAAAAAATAAAAGCATAATTGCTCACTAATTTCAAAAAAATGAAAATTTACAGTCAATCAAAAAACATAAAAACGTTATTATCAGTTGCAGTAATCTCTGCGTTAGTATTTATTTCTTGCGAAGAAAAGCAACCTAATACTCCACCTTCAACATCTACTACTGCAACAACCAGTACTACTGCTACTACAAGCACTTCCAGTTCAACTAGCTCAACTTATTATGTAAGTGCAGTTGTTGATGGAAAAAACATTGAATTCAAAAATATTTCAATTGATAGAGATACAACAGTTGGCCAAACAGCTACTTTACAAGTTGTAGCAAATACTGAAGGAATTGACAGGCCATCGATAGAATTTTACCTTCAAAAACCATTAAGTGGTTGGGCTAATAATTTAAGTTATGCATTAGATTACAGAGAACCTAGTTATATTAAATATGTTACTACTGGGGGTAGGGTTTATAGTACTATTAATATATCGCCAGGTGATACTGCATTTAAAATAAACTTTTCAAAATTCGTTTTTCAAAAAGATGGAATTATAGAAGGAACTATTAGTGGTTCTTTAAAAATTGATTTAGATTTAACATCAGTAGTATTTGAAAACGGCAAAATTAGATTTAAGTGTGACGACTAAAGTGTATTGAAAAATACTATTTGAAATAGTTGTTAATAATAATTTTTAAAAAAAGTCGTTAAACTTATATATTTGATTTCAATACTTTAATCTATGTCAAAAAAAATAATTTTTAATATCATAATTCTACTATTAATTTTTAATGTAGCTAAAGCACAATCTTTATTGTCTGATAATATGTTATTTTTAGCGTCAATTGATTCAAATACAATTAAGTTAAAAAACAAACTTTATCCATCTGTTTGGCAAGGCGATTTAAACATTTTTGGATTTGAAGACAATGAAGTTCCATTATATTCAGATGAAGACATAAAAACAAGGTTGAGTTTGTTGGAATATGAAATTCCAATGGATTATAACGTTCATGTTAAGTCTTATATTGATTTATATACAGTTAGGAGAAGAAAATTATTGTCAAAAGTTTTAACTTTATCAAAATTATATTTTCCAACAATTGAAGAAATTTTTGATAGAGAAGGAATTCCTTTAGAAATGAAATATTTGGCTGTAATTGAGTCAGCATTAAACCACGCAGCTACCAGTCCCGTTGGGGCAGCAGGGATGTGGCAATTTATGGCACCAACTGGAAACATGTATGGTTTAAAAACTACTAGTGCGTTAGATGAAAGAAGAGATTTTATTAAATCAACTGAAGCATCGGTTAAATATTTTAAAAATTCATATAGGGTTTATGGAGATTGGTTATTGGTAATAGCAAGCTATAATTGTGGTGTTGGTAATGTGAATAAAGCCATTAAAAAAAGTGGTGGGAAAAGAAACTTTTGGGAAATAATGCCTTATTTACCTAAAGAAACCAGAGGTTATGTACCTGCATTTATAGCCGCATCATATGCTTTGAATTATTCTTCTGAACACAATATTTACCCATCGGAGTTAGAATTAAATTACCATACTGACACTATTCAAATTGACAATAAATACTCTCTTGAGCAATTATCAATTGCATTAGATATTTCAACAACGGAGTTAAAAATGTTAAATCCATCTTTAAAAAGAGGTTTAATACCATTTACTACCGATAAAATTTCATTAACATTACCATACAATAAAATTATTAAATTTTCAGCAATTAACACAATTGAAAATTTAAATATTGAAGATGATAAATTAGTTGCATTTATAAATAGCAAAAAAGTTGCTTCAAACAAACCTGAAAAGATTACCTATAAAGTTAAAAAAGGCGATTTACTTGCAAGCATTGCTAAAAACCACAATGTAACGCTCAATCAAATAAAGAAATGGAATAAATTAAAAACATCCAAAATCAAAAAAGGACAAAAAATAAAAATATATACAAATAGAGCTTAGTTTTAAACTAAGCTTTTTTTTTGTTATTTTATGAATAACAAATATAAAAATGTGGATAGTCCTACTTATATTTTAAATAAATTTGTTTGCTATAATTAGAGTATACCCTTTTAATGGATGATTTAAACAATATTAATAATTTAAACGATAATAACGAAAATCCAAACAACGAATACCATGTAACTGCTGTTAATGGATTATATGAAGATTGGTTTTTAGACTATGCAAGCTACGTAATTCTAGAACGAGCTGTACCCGCAATTGAAGATGGTTTAAAACCAGTACAACGCAGAATTTTGCATAGTATGAAAGAAATGGATGATGGACGCTTTAATAAAGTGGCAAACATTATTGGCCAAACTATGCAATACCATCCGCATGGAGATGCAGCAATTGGAGATGCATTGGTTAATATTGGACAGAAAGACTTATTAATGGAATGCCAAGGTAATTGGGGTGACATTAGAACAGGTGACTCTGCTGCTGCACCAAGGTATATTGAAGCAAGACTATCGAAGTTTGCACTTGAAGTGGCATTTAATGGCCAAACTACATTTTGGCAAAGTAGTTACGATGGTCGAAAAAAAGAACCTATAAACTTACCAATGAAATTTCCTTTGCTTTTAGCACAAGGAGTTGAAGGAATAGCTGTAGGTTTAGCAACTAAAATATTACCTCACAATTTTATTGAACTTATTGAAGCGTCAATTGATTATTTGAAAGGTAGAAAATTTGACTTAGTACCCGATTTTCCCACAGGTGGAACCATTGATGTAAGCAATTACAATCAAGGAATGAAAGGTGGAAAAATAAGGTGTAGGGCTAAAATTGAAGAGTTTGATAAAAAGACATTATTTATTAAAGACATACCGTATGGAATTACTACTACTAGTTTAATTGACAGTATCATTAAAGCCAATGATAATAACAAAATTAAAATAAAGAAAGTAATTGATAACACTGCAAAAGATGTAGAAATTGAAATTCAATTAGCACCTGGAGTTTCGCCAGATATAACCATTGATGCACTATATGCATTTACCGATTGTGAAATTTCAATATCGCCAAATACATGTGTAATTATTAAAGATAAGCCTCATTTTATGCAAGTAAATGAGTTGCTTAAAATAAGTACAGAAAACACTTTAGAACTGCTAAAAAGAGAACTTGAAATTAGAAAAGGGGAATTAGAAGAAAATTGGCATTATGCATCGCTCGAAAAAATATTTATAGAAAATAGAGTTTACCGAGATATTGAAGAATGTGAAACTTTTGAAGATGTAATTGATACCATTTGGAGAGGAATGAACAAGTTTAAAAAACTATTTATTCGCGAAATTAATGAAGATGATATTTTAAAGTTAACAGAAATTAGAATTAAAAGAATTTCGAAATATGATGGCTTTAAGGCCGATGAATACATTGCAAAAACTAAAGCGGAGTTAGAACAAGTTAAAAACGACATTGAAAATTTAAAAGTGTATGCAATTAAGTATTTTGAAGGATTACTAAAAAAATATAGCAAAGGCAAAGAACGTAAATCGGAAATAAGAATTTTTGATACCATTGACTCAAAAACGGTTGCCATTGCAAACCAAAAATTATATATAAATAGGGTAGAAGGATTTGTAGGAACTGGATTAAAAAAAGATGAATACATTTGCGATTGTTCTGATTTAGATGACGTAATTGTGTTTAGAAAAGATGGTAAAATGCAAATAAGCAAAGTTCAAGACAAAACTTTTTTTGGAAAAGATATTTTGTATGCATACGTATTTAAAAAGAATGATGAACGCATGACTTACAATATGATATATATTGATGGTAAAACAAAAGTTAGTTATGCTAAAAGATTCAACGTTTCGGGTGTTACGCGCGATAAAGAGTATGATTTAACATTAGGAACGCCAAATTCAAAAGTTTTATATTTTACTGCTAACGTAAATAGTGAAGCTGAAATTGTAAGTGTAACTTTAAGTCCGTTAAGCCATGCACGTAAATTGGCCTTTGATTACGATTTTGCTGAATTATCAATTAAAGGAAGAGGTGTGCAAGGCAATATTTTATCAAAGTATTTAGTAAAATCAATTAAACAAAAAACAAAAGGAATAAGCACAATAGGTGGCCGAAATATTTGGTATGATGATGTAATAGGCAGATTAAATAGTGATGGTAGAGGAAAGTTTATTGGTTCATATACCAACGATGATTTAATATTAGTTATTTATAAAGATGGTAATTACGAGTTGACTAATTTTGAACTTACCAATCATTATGATGCTTTGCAGGTAGTGCACATTAATAAGTTTAAAGCCAATAAGCCGTTAAGCATAGTTTATTTTGATGCCAAACAGAAAACATATTTTGTAAAACGCTTTTTAATTGAAACCAAAACTATTAATTCAAAGTTTTTATTTATAACTGAAGGCAATAAAAATATATGTGTTTTAGCAACCGATTTTAAAAACCCTACTATAAATTTAACTAAAGGAAAAACAAAAAAAGATTCTATTGAGGAAATAGTAAATTTAGTTGAATTTATTGATGTGAAAGGTTGGAAAGCTATTGGAAACAAATTAGGGGGAATTGAATTATTAAATATAGAATTAATTACCACAGAAGATGAACCAGAAGAAGAAGAAATAATTGAAACGGTTTCTGAAAATGAAGAAATAATTCAACCTGAATTGTTTAACGAGCAATTTATTAAAGAAGAACAAGATTTGGTTAAAAAACTGTTGGAAGATGATGATATAAATATTCCTGAAAAACCAAAAATTAAAAAGAAAATTATAACTAAACCCGATCAACCTAAATTATTTTAAAATATCAAATTATGCACGAAGAAAAACACTTTGAAGGCAGCCAATTAGTTAGAGATATTGTAATTGGTATGAGTGATGGATTAACAGTTCCATTTGCATTAGCTGCAGGCTTAAGTGGTGCAGCCAATGCCGCAAATATTGGAAATAATATTATTGTCACTGCCGGAATTGCAGAAATCATAGCAGGAAGTATTGCTATGGGTTTAGGAGGCTATTTAGCAGGGAAAACTGAAATAGACCATTACGACAGTGAACTTAAAAGAGAATATTTTGAAGTAGATCATTACCCTGAAAGAGAAAAACAAGAAGTAGCAGAAGTTTTTGCAGAATATGGATTAAGTATTGAGCATCAAAATATAATTGTAGAAGACATTGCCAAAGACAAAGACAGGTGGGTTGATTTTATGATGAAATTTGAATTGGGATTAGAAAAACCTAATATAAATGCTGCCAGAAATAGTGCAGCAGCCATTGGTATTTCTTACATAGTTGGAGGTATTATTCCGCTTTCTGCTTACTTTTCTGTTTTCAATTTAACTACTCAAACTGCATTGTTTTATAGTTGTATAATTACTGCAATAAGTTTATTTGTTTTTGGATATTTTAAAACAAAAATAATTGGTCAGCCGCCTATAAAAGGCGCTTTGAAGGTACTTAGTATAGGTGCAGCAGCTGCTGCAAGTGCTTATTTTATAGCACATTTATTAGTTTAAAATGAAAATAAAAGTAACACTTTTAATATTTTTTATTTTGGGTTTTAAATTTGTTTTTTGCCAACAAATTGCCATTGGCACAATAAATAATTTAAACAAATTAGAACTTAATAACAAAAGCAAAAGAGCTTTAAAAATTGCCTATTTGCGTTTGTTTGTTGATGGAAGAAAACTAGACTCAATATATATTGATAAAATAGGTGAAGTGAAGTATTTGATTTTATTGGGTTCAAAAACAAATGTAAAAAGCAAAACAGCAATTAGCATTTCAATTATAAATAATACTGTAAATTTAAATGCAAATACTGAAATGAAAACATGTAGTAATGGTGCATGTAATGATTGTGAGTTTTTTACAGAAAACAATAAAGTAGTTGCTTGCAAATGTAACAACGATGGTACAATAAGTAATAGTTGCAATTTTAAAGTAAATGATGGCAAATACTTTTATACTTTGGTTGCTAAACTAATTACCGAATAGGTTTTTTATAAATATAAAGTTTAGTAAAAATAATAATAACTAAATCCAAGCTAACATGTGAATATTGTAATTTTTTAAATTGGTTGTGTAATGCCAAAACAGCATAAAAGCTGAGTTTTGCAGGCGTATAATTAAACATAAAATTATATACTAAAACAACCAAATGATGAAATTAACTAAAATAATGCTTGCAGTAATAATTATTGCAGCAACAATTACAACAATTCTTCCTTCTTGTCAAAAAGGCGATGATGACCCTATTATTTCATTAAAAACCAGAAAAGACCGTTTTACCAATACTTGGACTTTAACAAAGTATGAAAAAAATAGTGTAAGTCAAGATTTGAATGGCGCAACATACATTTACAATGCCTTTAATAGTGGCTCATTAACCCGAACCATTGAAGGCTCAATATTTGGCTACCCAACTAGAATTGTTTCTGATGGAACATGGTCGTTTTTAAACGATGATGAAGATGTAAAAGTAACCATTGGTGGTTCTGCCGAAATTTACAACATACAAAGGCTTGCATCAAAAGAATTATGGCTAAAAAGAACCGATAATGCAGATACTTATGTATACTATTTTAGCGGTTTATAAAAAAATGTATAAACATAGTTGCTAGTAGGCAACAGCTAGTGGCTAGCAGCTATTTTTTTTACCAATTAAAAATACCTTTTGCAGCTAAATAAGGTATAAGTAACCAAAGTAAACCTTTAATTAAAAAAAACATAAAGCCCCAAAAACCTAATTTTTTTATATAACCAAGCCATTTCCAGCGCTTGCCGTGCGGAACAGGACATTCAATTGGTTTTGTTTCAGTTTTATTAATTATTTCCACCATGCAATTTTAAGCTAACTAAATTAACTTTTTGTATTGATTTTTGTTTTAATTTTTATTATTGGCTGCTGGCTTCTAGCTTCTGGCATCTAGCTTCTAGCAACTGGCTTCTGGCTTCTGGTTTCTGGCTTCTAGCTTCTAGCAATTCAACAATTCAACAATTCAACAATTCAACAATTCAACAATGTAACAATTCAACAATTCAACAATTCAACCATCCAACACCTCAGCAATAAACCAACACTCCCTTCTACACGAAAGAATGGATTTGAAAAATAGATTGAACGATTAAAAAAAACGCAAAACGCAAACTAATAAACTACGCTTTTCTATTTTGTAACCAATTGCTACTTTTTCCTTCTACTGCTTGTTGTTGCAAGCTATCTTCGTTTTTATAAAACAATTCTCCAGCTGCAAAAGCAAATGCTTCATCGTTATTATTAAACGTATTTAAATATTCGGGTTTAAAATAATTTTCAATAAATTTTGTATTAAAATTTCCTGAAACAAATGCTTCGTGTTTCATTACAAATTTTCCAAATGGCAAAGTAGTTTCAATTCCTGTTATTTGGTAATCGTCAATAGCGCGAACCATTCGGTTCATGGCTTCTTCCCTGTCTTTACCAAAGGTTATCAACTTAGCTATCATTGGATCGTAGTGTATTGGAATTTCCATGCCTTCCTCAAAGCTATCGTCTACTCGTACTCCATAACCTTGTGGTGTTTTGTATGAATTTAATTTACCAATATCGGGTAAGAAGTTATTTGCAGGGTCTTCGGCACATACACGCAACTCAATGGCATGGCCAGTTATTTTTAAATCTTCTTGCGCATAACCCAAAGCTTCGCCACGAGCCACCCTAATTTGTTCTTTAACTAAATCTAAATTTACAATTTGCTCCGTAACTGGGTGTTCTACTTGCAAGCGAGTATTCATTTCCAAGAAATAAAAATTCAATTTTTCATCTACTAAAAACTCAACAGTTCCTGCACCAACATATTTACATGCTTTGGCTACATTTATGGCGGCCTCACCCATTTTCTGTCTCACTTCTTCGGTTAAGCAACTACTTGGTGCTTCTTCTACTAATTTTTGATGTCTACGTTGTATGCTGCACTCACGTTCAAATAAATGAACAATATTTCCATGTGTATCGCCAAGTATTTGAAACTCGATATGGCGAGGAGAACCTACGTATTTTTCTATAAAAACAGCGTCATCGCCAAAAGCACTTTTAGCTTCCGATTGAGCCAATTTAATTTGTTCTTCAAATTCACCTTCATTTTCAACTACACGCATTCCTTTTCCGCCACCACCTGCACTTGCTTTAATTAAAATTGGGTATCCAATTTCTGTTGCAATTACTTTAGCTTCATTTATATCTGTTAACGCATCTTTAGTTCCAGGAACCATGGGCACATTAAATTTTGCAACTGCATTTTTAGCCGATATTTTACCACCCATTATTTCCATACTTTCGGCACTTGGGCCTATAAATGTAATGCCTGCTTCTTTTACCTTACGAGCAAAATGAGCGTTTTCGCTTAAAAATCCATATCCAGGATGTATGCCATCCACACCTAATTGCAAGGCAACTTCTATAATTTTATCGCCTAATAAATAACTTTGGTTACTTGGTGGAGGACCAATACAAACAGCTTCATCGGCATAACGCACATGCAGTGCTTTTCTATCAGCTTCGCTAAATACAGCTACTGTTTTAATTCCCATTTCTTTAGCTGTGCGCATTACACGTAAAGCTATTTCACCTCTATTTGCTACAAGTATTTTTTTCATAAAATTATTGGGGCAAATATAAAATGTTTTTATTCCTAAATTATAAATTTATTTCACATAAAACAGTATAATTTTTAACTTTTAAAATGAGGTTTCTTTGTATGTTTTATGTGTTTTAACAATAAATTTATATTTTTTAAAACGTTATTTTTGTAAGGTTTAAAACAATTTATATTAATATTAATTTATATAATGAATGATTAAAACAGTAAGAGTAGGTGGCGTTCCTGAACATTTTAATTTGGCTTGGCATTTAGCAATAGAACAAGGCAAATTTAAAACAAAAGGAATAGAAATAGATTGGATAGATGTACCAGGAGGAACTGGTGCAATGTGTAAAATGTTGCGCGATGGAGAAATTGATATTGCAATTGCTTTAACTGAAGGTGTTATTGCCGATATAACAAAAGGCAACCCAAGTAAGTTGGTGCAGTTTTATGTAAACTCGCCTTTGCGTTGGGGAATTTTTGTAAATGCTAAATCAACTATAAATACCATTGCCGAAATGCAAGGTAAAAAGTATGCCATTAGCAGGTTTAACTCAGGTTCGCATTTGATGAGCTATGTTAATGCATCAAACAACGGTTTAAAAATAAAAGAGGAAGATTTTGTAATTGTTAAAGATTTAATAGGAGCAAGGAAAGCTTTAGCCAATGGAATTGCTGAACTTTTTATGTGGGAAAAATTTACTACCAAACCTTTTGTTGACAATGGCGAGTTTAAAATGATAGGCGAATGTAAAACTCCTTGGCCTTGTTTTGCTGCAGTAGCAACCAATAACTACATTAATACTCAAAACGAAACTTTAAACGAAGTATTAGAAATTGTAAATGAAAGTTGCAATGAACTAAAGTTTAATTCTGAAGCAGTTGATTTAATTGCTTGGCGGTATCAAATAAAATTAGCCGATGCTTTTAAATGGTTCAATGAATTGGAGTATGGCGGCAAAGCAGAAATAAATGAAGAAGAAATGAAAAGTATTTTTGCTGAATTAGTAAAATATAAAATTATAGAAACTGTTCCTAATATTTTTGATATTTGTTACAACAAAACAGTTGAATTAGTTTAGGATGTATTTTAATTAAATACCAAAATACATCCCTGAACTATTCGTATAAATTGATTTAGAAAAAATTATCTAACTTATTTTTTATTTAAGTTATTTATATCAACTCCTCTTTTCTTTGCCATGTCTTCCAAGCGTTGTTGAAATTTAGATTTAGTAATAGGTTTCTTCTTATTTTCTTGCAATTGGCTGTGCAACTTATCTTCGTCAACAAAAGCTTTAATAATTAATTGTTGTGAAATAGTAACTAAGTTCGATACAAAATAGTAATAATTTAAACCTGCAGCAAAGCTATTTAAGGTAAACAAAAATATAATTGGCATAAATAATCCCAACCATTTCATTTGGCCTGTAACACCAGTTGCCTGGTTATTATACATAGCATAAGCAATTGATGAAACTGTCATTAATATGGCAAATAAACTCACATGGTCGCCATAAAAAGGAATGCTAAAAGGCAAATCTAAAACATTATCGAAGGTTGATAAATCTTCAGCCCAAAGAAAACTTTTTTGTCTTAACTCAAAAGCAGAAGGAAAAAATTGGAACATGGCAAACAATATAGGAAGCTGTAATAAAACAGGAATACAACCACCAAAAGGGTTAACTCCCGCCTTTTTGTATAACTTCATGTTTTCTTGTTGAGATTTGGCTACATCACCACCAGTTTTTTCTTTTATTTCATCCATTTCTGGTTTTAATAAACGCATTTTGGCAGCACTTAAATAACTTTTATAAACCAAAGGAAGCAAAGCTGTTTTAATTAATAAAGTTAATAGTAAAATAATTAAACCAAAATTGGTAATGTATTTACTAAAAAAATCAAAAACATTTATTACAATATACTTATTTACCCACCTAAAAATTCCCCAACCTAAAGTTACAATTCTTTCTAACGAAATATTTAATGTTTCTAATGTTTTGTAATGATTAGCGCCATAATAAATTTTCATTGCAAAGGTTTCGCTATTACCATGGTTGTAAGGAAAGGTAAGCAATGAACTAAAGTTACGTAAACTGGTTTTGGTTAAATCGTTCTTAGTTTCTAAAGCTGCTTCTGTAAATCCTTTATCAGCTATGATAGTTTGGTTAAAATATTGTTGCTTATAACTTACCCACTGTAAATTGTTTTTAATAACTTCTTTTGCTTCACTTCCTTCCGAAAGTTTAGTAGGAACTTCTTCTTTTATTCTATAAAAAATGGTAGAAACGCGTTCTTCTGCGTCTCTGGTTTTTTCTTGCATAAGTAAATTTGTAGTCCAATTTATGTCTAAACTATTTTTACTTTTTTGAATTATATTTTCTAAACCAACTAGATTTATATTGTAATTTAAAATATTGTTATTTTCATTGAATGCATACAATTGTTCAATGTATTGGTTGTTTCCAATATTTACTTTCATACTCAAACTTTTCTTGTTTTCAGAAAGGGTAGGAGTAAAATACAAATCGTTTGTATTTATAATTTTATTGTCAGTGGTAGGGAATTCAAACGATTGCTTGTTTTCTGCTCCATCTAATAAAATTAAATCTTTTTGTTCGTAAGTTTTGTATTTTTTTAACTGAACTTTATAAATTCTTCCACCTTTATTAGTAAAAGTTATTTTTAATTCTTCGTTTTCTAAAGTTGTAAAAGATTCTTGGCCTTTAGCAAAACTCGAAAAGCTTCCAAATGAACTTAAAATTGCAGCGTTGATACTTGTGGTATCAATTGAAGCAGCAATTTTATTAGTATCTAATTTTGCTTTTAAGATACTATCTTGATTTAGTAAAGCAATTGATGTACTGTCTTGTTGTTTTTTGTATGCTTCTATTTCGGCATCACTGGGTTTTAAAAAGTAAGCCCAACCAACTAATAAAGCTAAAATTAGCGAAAAGCCTATAAGTGTATTTCTATCTAACATATTTTTTTTAAGGGTGCAAATGTAATTGGTTGTATCAATAAAAAAACCAACACTTTTATAAATTGTGCACTTTTTTTTAATTAACTAAAATAAATTTTTTTAAAATTATTTACCTTCAAAGGGAACTATTAAGGCATCGCCCCATAATTCTTCTACCCCGTAAAACTCACGCTTTTCGGTTTGGAAAATATGTGCAACCACATTAAAATAATCAAGTAAAACCCACTCGCAATTTTCTAAACCTTCGCGGTGCCATGGAGTTTCTTTGGTAAGTTTTTTTACTTCATCATCTACACTATTTGAAATGGCTTCTACTTGTTTATCGCTATCGGCATTACAAATTACAAAAAAATCAGAGCTTGCACCTCTAACACTTCTCATATCCATTATTTTTATATTTTCTGCTTTTCTCTCAAACATACCTTGTGCCACTGCCCAAGCTAAAAACTCAGTAGGGTCGGTTATTATCGATACTTTTGACGTTGTTTTTGTAGGAGTTGCTGCTTTAGCACTTACTTTTTTTACAGCTACTTTTTTAATTACTTTCTTAGCTACTTTTTTGGCAGCAGCTTTCTTTACTGGTTTTTTCTCAATACTCATCTTCTATTTATCTTACTATATTGCGCGCCAAAAGTAACTTTAAAAAACGGTTTTAAAAATTTGTTATCTATTCATTTCAAATATCTTTTCATTCATCAAGTAAAATCGACCAATAGTTACATAAAAGAATTATTGCCACAAAACGGTTTAGTTGTTTATACTGCTCATCAAACTGAGGGAAGAGGAACAGGAAATAATTTATGGGAAAGCGAACCACAAAAAAATTTGCTTTGCAGTGTATTGCTTGAATTTAATTTTATTAAAATTGAAAATCAGGCATATATAAACATGGCGGTATGTATTGCAGTTCATACATTTATAAAAAAATTAACAAATAAAAACTGCTTTATAAAGTGGCCAAACGATATATATATTGAAAATAAAAAAATTGCTGGTATTTTAATTGAAAACACCATTCAAGGTAATATTTTAAAGCAAACAATAATTGGTATTGGGGTTAACGTAAATCAAGTGAAATTTGAAAATAGGAATGCCATTTCGTTAAAAAATATTTTAAATCATGATTTAAACATGGAGGATATTTTAAAGCAATTAACAATAGAAATTAATGAAATTTTTTTTAAACTCAAAAACCAAGAATTCAACCAAATAGCTTTACAATATAATTTACTTCTTTACAGAAAAAATGAAATTTGCACTTTTGAAATAAACAATGAAATTTGCCAAGGCGAAATAGTTCAAGTAAATAACAACGGACTATTGCAAATTTTGATAGGTAATAATTTAAGAGAATTTGCTCACAAAGAAATAACTATGGTAATTTAAGATTTATTGAAAATTAAGAACTAAAAACTAAATAAAATAGGCGTGAAAAATATTTGTATCGACATAGGAAACACCCAAAGTAAAATTGGGATTTTTGAAAATTCAGAAATGATAGATACTATTTTGGTTGATTCAATTACTGAAGATTTATTACACACATTATTTAAAAAATATCAAGTAAAAAATAGCATAGTAAGCAATGTAAATAATAGTGCTTCAAAAATAATTGAAATATTAAAAAGCAAAACCAATTGTATAAATTTTGATAATTTAACAAAAGTTCCATTTTTAAACTTATATAGAACTCCAGAAACATTGGGTTTAGATAGAATAGCTTTAGTAGCTGCAGCAACCAATTTAGAAACGCCAAACAATGTTTTAGTGGTTAGTTTAGGTACTTGTGTAACATTTGAGTTTTTAAACCGTAAGTTGGAATATTTGGGAGGAGCAATTTCTCCGGGATTATTAATGCGATTAAAAGCCATGAATGAATTTACAGCTAAATTACCATTATTAGATTTTGATGCACCTACAGACTTTAATGGAAATACTACTAATAAATGTATGCAAAGCGGTGCTTTTTACGGAATTATAGGAGAAATAAAGGAAAGAATAAGTCTTTATGAAAACAAATTTGGTAATACAGATTTGGTATTAAGCGGAGGTGATTGTTTTTTGTTTGAAAAACACCTAAAAAATGCCTTATTTGCACACCCATATTTAACCTTATTTGGATTAAACAAAATTATAAATTACAATGTATAGAGCCCACAAATGGCATTTTTTTAAACAGACTATAAAATTAAATTTCTATTTATTATTTTGTATTCAATTTTTTTCAACTCCTTTATTTTCTCAAAATTTAACTGGTAGTCCTTATTCATACTACGGAATTGGCGATTTACAATATTTTGGTTCGGCTGCATTGGGCAACATGGGCCAAGTAAACCAAGGAATAAGAAGGGCTTACGATATAAATATTTTAAATCCTGCTTCGTACAGTGCTTTGAAACAAACCAATATAGAAGCGGGAGCAATGTTAAATAATGGAACTTTAATTAATGGTGCAAATAAAATTGATGTTTCACTTTCAGGATTAACCTATTTTAATATTGGAACTAATATTTATAAAAAAGGAATAGGGTTGGTTTTTGGTGCTTCGCCAATTTCATCTATTGGTTTTACAAGTTCAAATTTTACTACAATTGAAACAGATACAGTTAAAAATATTTTAGCAAAAACATCGCAAGTAGGGGATGGGGGATTAAACAAAGCTTTTATTGGCGTTGGCGCAAAAGTGAATAAATATGTATCAGTTGGTTTTAATATGAATTATATTTTTGGTCAAAATAATTCAAGCATAGTACAATCAGTTCCTGCTCAATACTACTTATTTAATTGGACTGCGGAACGAAAAGATTACATAAGTGGTTTTGTTTTTGATTATGGAATTCAAACACATATTGACAGCATAGTTTTAAAATTTCCTAAATACAAATTGGTTATAGATTCAAATGGTTTTGAAAGAAAAAAATGGGTGATGATAAATAAAAAACCAATTTCGATTAATGGAGGATTAACATTTAACTTACAAACTGATGTAAATTCAATTCGTAATTATTCGTTTAGAACGTTAACACGAGGCGGAATTGATTATTCGAGAGATTCAATATTAACTAACAGTGAAAAAAATGGCAATATTGTATTTCCAATGAGTTTAAATTATGGAATATCAATTACCAATAACGAAAATTGGACAATTGCCTCTGATTTTGGAACAACTGCTTGGAGTAAATTTAGTTCATTTGGAGTCAAAACTGGACTTCAAGACGCTTGGCATTTTAATATTGGTGCTAGTTGGCTGCCCGATGTAAAAGAAGATACACGCAATTATTTAAAACGATTGGAATATAGATTGGGTTATAGAATTGAACAAACCAATGCTTTTATAAATAATCAATCGATAAATATAAATGCATACTCTTTTGGAATTGGCATACCTATTGCTGAAAGAGATAAATACAGAAAATACTCAAGGGTTAATGTTGGTTTTGAATATGCTAACAGAGGTGCCAATACCAGTTTAGTAAATGAAGAATATTTTAAATTTACAGTTGGCTTGGTTTTTTCTGATAGATGGTTTATAAAATACAAGTATGATTAATTCTATACCAAAATTTAAAAAAGTTTTATATTTTTTTGCTTCCATTTTAACTCTTTTTATTTCGTGTAAAAACGATAACATAGAGAAAATTCAAGTACTTACAGCAGCCGATAATTTACCAATTGAAATAGGAACAAATATTATATTAAATTATACCGATTCGGGTATAGTAAAAGCAAAGGTTTTTGCTCCACTTTTAGAAAGATTTGAAAATGAAAAAACAAGTCAATCGTTAATGAAAAAAGGCATTACCGCTTATTTTTATGGTAAAAATAAAAAAATTACCAGTTATATAAAATCAAAATATGCAATAAGAGACGATAGAGCCAAAACAATGACTGTTAAAAATGATGTAATAGTAGTAAATATTAAAGGGGATACATTACGCACAGAATCATTAATTTGGAATGAATACACCAATAAAATTAACACCAATGATGCTGTTAAAATAACTACACCCGATGAAATAATTTATGGAGATGGTTTGGAAAGTAATACTGAATTTTCATCGTATAAAATTTACAAGATTAAAGGAATAATAAGTTTAAAGAAATGATGGATAAATGGATTTTACGTAACTGGTTAATACTTGCAATCCTTTCGTTGTTAATAGGGTTTTATATATCCATTTTCGAAAACTTTGTTCAAGGAAAAGCCTATTTATATTTTATTATGACTATTATTTTCACTTTTGTTTGGCTAAAAAAAAGAGGAAGTTTATAATTTTGTTTACTATGAAAAATTTGTTTATTTTAATTACCTTATTACTTGTTCAAAACATTCATAGTTCCAATTTAAATGTTGCAAATAAAACAGTTGCAGTAATAACCGAAGAGCAAAAAATTGAAAAATTGATTCAATACATTGAAAATAGTGATGCAATATTTATTAGAAATGGCGAAGAGTTTAATGCCAAAGATGCAGCTGAACACTTAAGAATGAAAAGGAAAAAAGCGGGTAAAAAAGTAAAAACAGCAAAAGATTTTATCGACTTTGTTGCAAGTAAATCATACATGAGCGGAGAAGCCTACAAAATGAAATTTAAAAATGGCTCTATTATAAATGCCCGCGACATGCTATATAACGAACTTAGGAAAATAGAAAAACAAAACACTTAAAATATTTTCCCTGGATTCAGTATTAAATTTGGATCAAATGCCAATTTTATTTGACGCATTAATTTCAAATGATTTTCCGAAAAAATAATTGGCATAAACTGTTTTTGAACATACCCAATACCATGTTCACCACTAATAGTTCCTCCCAGTTTTTTACATAATTCAAATATTTCAACAATACCCGGGGTTATGTTATTATCCCAATATTCGTTACTCAAATCGTCTTTTAAAATATTAACATGCAAATTTCCATCTCCAGCATGTCCATAACAAATGGTTCTAAAATTGTACTTTTTACCTATTTCCTTTACCCCTTTAAACAATACAGGTAATTCAGCCCTTGGAACAACGGTATCTTCTTCTTTATAAGTATTATTGTGTTTGGTTGCTTCGCCAATACTTCGCCTTAGTTTCCAAAAATATTCTTTTTGCTCACTGCTTTCTGCAAACAAAACTTCATCGCTATTATTTTGGTATAAAACATTGCTAATTGCTTCACATTCCAACATCATAGTATCAATATTATTTCCATCTACTTCTATTAACAAGTAAGCGCCAATCGAATCTGGAATTTCAAAATTAATATTTAATAAGGCAGCTGAAAGTTTAAAACCATCTGGCTCTACAAACTCGCAAACTGATGGATTACAACCTGCTCTAAATATTGCTCCTACTGCTTCGCAAGCATTTTCGGGCGATTGAAAAGGAGCTAACATTAACAATGTTTGTGTTGGAAATGGAATTAATTTAAAAACTATTTTGGTTATAATTCCTAAAGTTCCTTCGCTCCCTATCATTAAATGTGTAAGGTTGTAGCCAGTTGAATTTTTTAAAGTATTTGCACCTGTCCAAATAATTTCACCATTGGTTAAAACTACTTCAATATTTAACACGTAATCGCGCGTGGTGCCATATTTAAGAGCTCTTGGTCCACCACTACTATGTGCCAAATTACCTCCTAAAAAACAACTTCCTTTGCTTGCAGGATCAGGTGGATAAAACAAACCTTTTTCTTTTACAGCTTGCTGAAATGCTTCATTAATTACTCCTGGTTCTACCGTTGCTTGAAAATTACGTTCATCAATATTTAATATTTTATTAAAGCGTTCCATGGCTACAATTACTCCACCAAAAACAGCCAATGCACCTCCACTTAATCCAGTTCCTGCCCCGCGGGGTGTAACAATTATTTTATGCTCATTACAATATTTTAAAATAGCCGAAACTTCTAATTCATTACATGGTTTTATAACTACATCGGGCATAAAACTGAGGTCTTCAGTATAATCGTGCGTGTAGTTTTCTTTATCGCTTGCTGAAACTAACACATAGTTTTCGCCAACTATGCTTTTAAAAAAATCAATATCTGTTTGATTAATGGTTTTATATTGCATTTATTGTTTACTATAATTGTTGTATTGTTAGATTGTTGAATTGTTGAATTGTTGTATTGTTGGATAGGTTAATTGGTAAACGTTTAAACGATTAATAGGTTAATCAATTACTTAGTTATTTGTAAAATTCTTATAGGCGCTTTTGCTGGCACTAAGCCCGATTTTAATATTATTCTTTGACCTTGGTCGCCATTAATAAAATTAACAAAATCGTTGCCAATAGTAAGTGGTGCGTTGCGGCCAATTACATAAAATTCTCTGCAAAAAGGATATTGTCTTATTGCAACATTGGCTTGAATTGGTTTGTATGTTAACGACTCGTACGATATTTTTTTAGGAATTACTTCTACCACATTTATTTTATTTAAAAATCCTTTCATTTTACTATCGTCCTTATCGCTTATCCAATTTAGGCCTATAATACCAATTGCATTTTTATTTTTTTCTACAAATTCAATTACTTCTTTATTCGTATTTACTGCAAAACAATGTTTAGCCAAATCTTTTCCATCTAGCAACGAATCTTTGAAATATTGGGTTGCACCCGAGTTTGGGTTATCGAAAACTACTTGTAAATTTCCTAATTTATTGTTCTTAAATATCTGATTCCAATTTGTAGCCGAACCATCCATTAATTGTTTTATTTGCGAAACTGTAAAAATGGTATCAACATTGTTTTTATTAACTATGAATGCCAATGCATCAATGGCTATTTTAACTTGAATAAATTTATAATTGTCTTTATCCATTATTTCTTGCTCGGCTTTTGATGCTTTTCGCGGAATAATGGCTAATTTACAACTGTCGGCAAGCATTAGTTTCATTGCTTCAGCAGGCGAGGTATAAATAAAATCGATGTTTTTATTATCGTTTAACGATTCAAAAACCATTTCTTCTGCTTCTATAACTGGCCTAAAACTTTCATCAACAGCTATGCTTATTCTGTTACTTTCCATCGACTCTTTTTTAGGTTCATTTCCATTGCCACAGGCAAAAAAAACAAGAGCGCTTATTGCTAAAATAAAGATGTTTTTCATATGTTTTTTTAATAAATATTATGTTATAAAATTAATACTTTTTCACTATCCAATATATAAATTTAAGTCATTTATAATTTTTAAACTGATGTCTTCATACACATCATTTGCTAACACATTATTTAAAGTTAATTCCCTGTTCAATTCATAAAAACTTTCCCTCCAGGTTGGGTCAACAGTTGGTAAATAATTGCCTGCTGGTAAACTAGGATAAAGGTTGTCAATATTGCCTTTGAAACGAGAATAACTATGCCTGTCACTTTTTTCGGCAATTACATTGTCTGATGTAATTATTTGTCCTGTTTCAACCGAAATTAATTGGTATGAAACACTAGCTTCTACTTTTCTAAATTTTCTAGTTTCGGTATAAAATACTTTTTTAAACTTAATTACCGATTGCGATTCACCACTAGGAGTTACCACCCTTTCGCTAAACGATTCGTAAGCCAGTTCTTCATAATTAGTTGGTTTCAATTCATTAAAATTTACTTGCGTAACATTTAATAATAAAAAATATTTAGCACCAATAATTTTACCAGCTTTATTTGCAGTATTAACATCCACAATACCGGTCATTCCTAGTTCTTGTTCCTTTAATAGTTTTTCTAAATTATCTCTATCTACTACTTTTAAAAATGGATTGTTACTTTTACTCAATTTAGCAATAAGTACCTGATAAAAATTTAAATCTTCGTTGGCGTTGTATTTAGTTTTATTTATTAGTTGAACAGCAATTGGCAAACTACTTTTTTGTAAGGCTATATTTAAATTCTGAACAGTATTTTTATACGAAGCATCTATTTTATTTATTTGTGAAAATACTTTAAAAGCATTTTTATAGTTTTCTGTTTCTAAATATTTAACTCCTTGTTTGTAAAGTGGCTCTATTACTGTATTTATTCGCAGTACCGACACATCTTTATAACTACTATCAAATTCCATTATTTTACTAAAAGTAGCCTCTGCTTTGTCGTACTTTTTGTCGTTCATTTGGTTTATACCAAGCGCATATTGATTGCTAATAAACTCTTGCTTTGTTTCCTCATAAAGCTCATCAAAATAAGTAGGCCAATCTAATTCAATACCTATTTCGTTTAAGTTTTTAAAATAATCTTTACAGTAATAAAATTGGCGAAGGGCTTTTTCGTTATTGTTTTCAACTACATATTTAGCAAACGAACTAAACTTGGCATTTAAAACCAATTGTCCATTTTTTATTAACCCATTTTTAGCTCGAGTATTGTTTGGATTAGTTAAATAAACAGTATAATAATAATCAGCGGCATCGCTATAATTGCCTTCTGTTGCTAAGTTATCGGCAGTTTGTAAAAACTTGTTTGAGCTATTACATGAAACTAATAAACTTAATAATAAAATGAACCAACTATTCTTCATTGGTTAAATATTTTTTATTTAAAATATAATCGTTCAACTCGTTTATGGTTGTTGTAAATTTAAATGAATCGTTAAGTAAAAAATATTCATTTTTATCTGTTGTTTTTATATAACTCATTTTAGCCGCTTTAAGTTTATTTTCTTCAAATGTTATTTCGTTTAACACCAGTTTTAACTGTTTTATGTTTATACAATTATTGGTTAAATATAGTTTGTATGTTTTTAATTTTACATCATCAAATTTTAGGTTTTTAAATTGTAAAATAAACTCATTAAACACTTTTTCATCTACTGCTTTGCATTCAGGCAATGTTATATTTTCTTCAACTTTATTTTCAATTACAGTTATTTCAGCTGTATTATTTTGTTTTATTTCCACATCCAAATCATCAGGAATAGGAACTATAGCTATAGCTTTCATGGGTTTTACTTCCAATAATCGCAATACATATTGCACAGGAATTGGTGCGTTTTTGTTTATCCGTTTTACTTTATTGGCCTTTACTTTTTTCCTTTTAATAATGTAAGTATATTCATTTCCAGCTTCGTAATAAATATTTTCGGTTATTTGTAGGTTGTTTTTATTTTCAAATTCTATTCTTACATTTTGTACAGTGGCACTAATATTTTCTTTTTTTACTTTACTTTCGGGCAACAAGTTTATTTGTTCGCCATTTAAAAACAATATAAATTTTTCGCCTTGGTGGGTAAAAATATTCAAGGTGTTTTGTGCAATTGTAAACTTGCAAACAATAATTAAGAGTAATAAAAATAGCTTTTTCATTTTTTAATAATTTTTACTGCAAATTAATGATACCATTTGGTTATAAAAAAAATTATTGATTAAATATAATTACAGATTAATTAGTTTTGAAAGATGGATGACAATAATGTAAATAGTATAAATATAAACAAATACATAAGCGATACTGGAATATGTTCGAGGCGCGAGGCTGAAAAATATATTGTAGAAGAGCGTGTTACCATTAATAATAAAATAGCAAAACTTGGCAATAGGGTTAATCCTGGCGATGTGGTAAAGGTAGATGGCGAAAAACTTAAAACGGTAACAAACGATATTTACATAGCTTTTAATAAACCAGTTGGCATTGTTTGTACCACAGAATTAAAAATTAAAAACAATATTATACAATACATCAATCATCCTAAGCGAATGTTCCCAATTGGGCGACTAGACAAGGAAAGCGAAGGTTTGATTTTTTTAACAAACGATGGAAACATAGTAAATAAAATATTGCGAGCTGGCAACAACCACGAAAAAGAATACATAGTAACGGTAGATAAACCCATTAACGATAATTTTATAGAACGAATGAGCAACGGCATACCTATGCTGGGCACTGTTACCAAAAAATGCAAAGTAGAAATGCAAAGTACTTATGTTTTTAAAATAATTTTAACACAAGGCCTTAACCGACAAATACGCAGAATGTGTAGTTTTTGCGGTTACGAAGTGCGCAAACTAAAACGAGTTAGAATAATGAATATTGGTCTTAAAAACTTAAAACTTGGCGAATGGCGAGAGTTTACTGCACAAGAGTTAGAAGGCATTTTGAAAATGGTTGCTACATCGAGCAAAACCAATGAAAAGTTTAACGAAGATGATTTTGAAGATTAACAGAAATGT
>JBAXCN010000031.1:0-32671 GCA_037141455.1 Bacteroidota bacterium | reverse complement strand
TGATTGGGGTTTATAAATAAGTGTTGGTTTGGTTTGGTTGGTTTATTTTATTCTAATATTAGTTTCAATGAACTTCAGAAAGTTTGGCTTTTGTATTAATAATATTATTCTTTATTTTTAAATCTATTTTAAGACAAGCCGAACCATTTAGGTTACTATGTACCATTAAATTTTAAATATTATTTTAACAGATTTATTTTTTACTTTTTGTTTGGGCACTTCGACTTAGCTCAGTGCGGGCTTCAATTAAGCAAAAAGCCCACCACTAAATCCATCACGCAAAGGCGTGATTTTTGTCGTGAAAGGCTAACGCCTCTCAGGCTGAAAAATTAAAATTTCGCGCATTTAGTGGACATCCACCCACACCGCTTATCGTTCAAATTTTTTGTTGTTAAATAAAATCGCTTTAGTTTTAGGCTAAAGCGGTTTTGGTAGTTTTGTTAAGCAAGAGTTACAATCCGAAAGCTTTCGGATTCTTTTTCATTTTAAATCTGTATTACCCCCGCAAATGCCAGGCTGCATACTACAGATAGTAGGGCCCTTCGACAAGCTCAGGGTGACAGAATGTTTTGGAAGACTAAAGGCTCAAGGAGACAGAACGTTAAAGGAGTAGAATTTATATTAACAAAATAAAACGGTTGGTGAAAACACGCAACCGTGGGCAATAAACAAAATTTTTAGCCCAGATAGAGGCAAATAGCTTTTGAAGCGCAGCGGAAAAACTATAGCCGATAGCTGGATTAGCTCCTAAAATTATAAAGTATGAAGTATGAAGTATAAAGTTTTAAGTATGAAGTTTTAAGTTTTAAGTATGCCCTTCGACAAGCTCAGGTTGACAGAATGATCAGGGTGACTTAGACTCCGTTGGTATAAAATCAGTTTTAATTGCAATTTGGTATAAATGCAATATTGGCTATATTATTATATTTGCAAAAAACAACTTAGGAAAATACCATGGATAAATTTTCGTACATATCGAATGCAGATGTAGTAGCTATAGACCATATTTATGAGCAATATTTGGCTGATAATGATTCGGTAGATTATGGATGGCAAAAGTTTTTTGAAGGCTTTGAAATGGGTCAGCAAAGGTTTAATGGAAAAAGTAGCGGAAGTACTGTATTAACTGAAGATATAATTAAGGAAATTAATGTATTGAACTTAATAAAAGGCTACCGAACACGTGGACATTTATTTACCAAAACTAATCCGGTAAGGGAAAGAAGGCAATATGCGCCAAACTTGGCTATTGAAAACTTTGGATTGAGTGTAAAAGACTTAGATAGTACATTTAACGCTGGAATAGAAATAGGAATAGGTGCTGCTAAATTAAAAGATATAATTGCCCATTTGGAGCAAACTTATTGCCAAAGCATAGGGGCTGAATATGCATATATTAGAAATCCAGAAAGGTTGGCTTGGTTGCAAACTAAAATGGAAACAAGTAAAAATACGCCAAAGTTAAACTTAGAAGATAAAAGACATATATTAAGTAAGCTAAACCAAGCAACTGTATTTGAAAATTTTATTCATACTAAGTTTGTTGGGCAAAAACGATTTTCGTTAGAGGGTTTGGAAACATTGATTCCTGCATTGGACGAGGTAATACAATATGGAGCGGAATTGGGTGTGGAAGAGTTTGTGTTGGGTATGGCACACAGGGGACGATTGAATGTATTGGCAAATATTTTAGGAAAATCGTACGAGGATATATTTAAGGAATTTGAGGGAAAAACAGCCGAAGACGAGGGAATATTTGAAGGAGATGTAAAATACCATTTGGGTTTTTCATCGAACTTAACTACAAGAACAAACAAAAACGTAAGGTTAAATCTTTCTCCTAATCCATCGCATTTAGAAACTGTAAACCCTGTGGTTAAAGGATTAACAAGGGCTAAGTTAGATAAAATACACAATGGCGATATAGATAAAGTAGCTCCTATATTAATACATGGAGATGCATCGGTAGCTGGGCAAGGTGTAGTTTATGAAGTATTGCAAATGGCAGGTTTAAAAGCTTATAATGTAGGTGGCTGCATACATATTGTTACCAATAACCAAATAGGATTTACTACTAATTATATTGATGCAAGAACATCAACTTATTGTACTGATGTGGCTAAAACTACTTTGTGCCCAGTATTCCATGTAAATGCAGACGATGTAGAAGCAGTAGTTTATACTGTAAAATTGGCATTGGAGTACCGCCAAGAATTTAACAGCGATGTATTTATTGATTTATTAGGTTACAGAAAATATGGCCACAACGAAGGTGATGAACCAAGATTTACCCAGCCACTTTTATACAAAGCCATTGCAACGCACCAAAACCCAAGAGAAATTTACAACCAAAAATTGCTAAGTGCTGGAAGTGTTGAGGCTGATTTGGCTAAGGAAATGGACTCAGTGTTTAGAAAAGAGTTACAAGCTAAATTAGAAAGTGCTAAAGCTGCTGAACCATCGAAGGCTAAGAATTTTTTAGCTGATAAATGGAAAGGATTTAGAAGTGCCAAGCAAGAAGATTTTGAAGTAAAAACAAATACTGCTGTTGGTAAAGAAATGTTTTTAAGATTAGCCGATAAAATTACTGGCATTCCAGCAGGTTTTAAAGCTTTTAGTAAGATAGAAAAGCTATTTAACGACCGTAAGAACATGATAAAAAATGATAATTACGATTGGGCAATGGGCGAATTAATGGCTTACGCTACTTTGAGCAACGAAGGCCATAGTGTAAGAATGACAGGACAAGACTGTGAGCGTGGCACCTTTAGCCACCGACACGCTATTATTAAACAAGAGGACAGTGAACTAGCACATAATGTTATTGATAGTTTAGGAGAGGATAAAAAAGGAAATATAGAGTTCTACAACTCTTTATTGAGCGAATATGCGGTATTGGGTTTTGAATATGGCTACAGTATGTTTACTCCTAACGATTTAATTATTTGGGAAGCACAATTTGGTGATTTTGGCAACGGAGCGCAAATTATAATAGACCAGTATTTGGCAAGTGCAGAAACTAAATGGAAAACTTATAGTGGCTTAACATTAATGTTGCCACACGGTTACGAAGGGCAAGGACCTGAACATTCATCGGCAAGGTTAGAAAGATTTTTACAACTGTGTGCCAATTGGAATATGCAAGTGTGTAATATTACTACTCCTGCAAATTATTTTCATGCATTGCGCAGGCAGTTAAAACGCGATTTCAGGTTGCCTTTAGTAGTAATGACACCTAAGAGTTTATTACGCCACCCTCTTTGTGTAAGCAAATTGGCTGATTTTACCGAAGGAACATTTGAGGAAGTAATTGATGATTCGTTTGTAACTAAAAAATCAGTAAAAAGAGTATTGCTTTGTACAGGTAAAATTTACTACGAATTGCTTGAAAATCAGCAAAAATATAACAGAAAAGATGTTGCTATAGTTAGGGTAGAACAATTGTACCCAATGCCAGAAAAACAGTTGGCTGCTGTTTACGAAAAATACAAAGGTGCAGAATTTTGCTGGGTACAAGAAGAACCTAAAAACATGGGTGCTTGGCTCTATTTATTGCGTTGGGATAATAATATGCATTTAAAACGTATAAGCCGCGAAAGCAGTGCATCGCCTGCAACTGGTTTTAGCAAAGTACATGCAAAGGAACAAGCAGCTATTATTGACCAAGCGTTTTCAATTTAAAATATTAAACTGAACAAATTATAAAATGAAATTATTTAAAATATTTTTAGGCTTTTGGTTATTGGTTGGATTAGTGTTTGGCGTTTCTTTATTTTTTCCAAGGGAGTTTAAAGTGGAAAGAAGTATAGTAATAAATAAATCCATTTATGAAACTTTTGCCTATTTAAATAATATACAAAACATTGCAAAATTGAGTCCTTGGGATAAAAAAATTGATTCATCGATGACTTGGTTTTTTTCTAAAAATTTAAGCAATGTAAATTCAACATATTATTTTTGTGGAAATTTATTAGGAAAAGGTTATCTGAAAATTACTGAATGTGTACCTAATGAAATGCTTAAAACTAATTTGGATATAAACAACCACGAACTTACATCGAGCAGTACATTTTACTTTGAACCAATAGGCTATGATAAAACAAAGTTAACTTGGAAAGACTATAAAGATGTAGGATATAATCCATTACACCGGTTTCAAATACCTAGTAAAACTGAACTTACGGAATTACAATTTGATGAAGGATTGGTGAAAATTAGAATTGCAATAATGAGTAATAATTAAACTTTTATTACAAATAAAAACTCATTTCGTCTCTTAATATTTTGGCTTCGTTACCTGCAGCTTCTGCAAAATCAAATCCATTGCTTGCATAAATTATACTGCGAGATGCATTGATGAGTAAGCCTATGTCGGCAGTTTTACCGTACTTTACAACTTCTGCCAAACTTCCACCTTGCGCTCCTACACCAGGAACTAATAAAAAATGAGTAGGTGCATGTTTTCTTATTGTTAAAAAATCTTGCGGCTTGGTGGCTCCAACTACAAACATTAATTGCTCGTCAGTTGCTAGCTTGGTTGTATTTTTAATAACAAGTTCGTATAAAAATTCGTCATTAATTTTTTGTTGCTCATAGTCGGTACTGCCAGCATTACTTGTTAAAGCCAAAACAATTCCCCATTTATTAGGATATTGAAAAAAAGGCGCTAAACTATCGTTGCCCATATATGGAGCAAGTGTAATTGCATCAAAATTTAGGTTATAAAAAAATGCTTTTGCGTACATATTACTTGTATTGCCAATGTCACCTCGTTTGGCATCAGCAATAGTTAAAATATTTTTAGGAATAATTGCCAATGTTTTAGCCATACTTTCCCATCCATTGACTCCTTCAGCTTCGTAAAAAGCAGTGTTAATTTTATAACAAACACAGTAATCTTTTGTAGCTTCAATAATTGCTTTATTGAATTCAAAAATGGGATCTTCAAACGATAGTAAATGTTGAGGTATTTTAGTTAAATCAGTATCTAAACCCACACATAAAAAACTTTTTTTTATATGTATTTGGTCAATTAAATCTTGTTTTTTCAAAGTAGAAATTAGTTATTAAAAAATAAAGTTGAGTTCAAAAGAAAAATTATTCATGTTTTTACCTTGGCTTTTAGGCAATACTTCGGGTAATAAACCATTATTAATATTTATAAAGCCGTATTTTAATAAACTTTGAATAGCAATATGACCTAATCGAACTTGGTAGCCTACACATGCAAGTATATCCAATTTATTTAAATTAGGTTCATCATTGTAGGCAACACTTGCTTCGCCTTTATAAATTGCAGATGTAACTAAATATGAAAACTGAGGACCAAAAAGTATTTTATTATTTTGGTCTTTTGAAACATTTACAAATAACAATGCAGGTAAATCTAAATAAACCAATCGAATTAAACTATAATCGTTGGGGCCACCTTTAAAATAGCTACCTCTTAAAGAACCATTTAGTTCAACTTGATAACCCCATTTTTCGTTTTTGAATTTTTTTCTTAAATACACACCACCATTTATTCCAAAACGAGTTAAATTATTTTCATTTTCGTTTCCCAATAATGTACTAAACTGAACACCTAGTTTAATTCCGTATTTAAACTTACCATCAGGTTCGGGTTTTACCAAAACTACTTCATCATCTTGCAAGGTAGAATCGGCTACCTCTTCTACTTGGGCTTTTAAATTGTTGATGGTAAAAAAACAAATTAAAACTAAAAAAATATTGATTGTTTTTTTCATAAATATAAATTTCAAAAATACAGTTTTTAAACACCTAGTTTCATAAAAATTTCTTACTAATTGTAACTTAACATAAAATATTTATTAATAATTTAAGTATTAAGTATTTTAATTTAATTTTAGTACAACCATGTTAAAATTCTATCGTATCTTTTTTCATAAAAATATTATTATCAGAACTTTAAATAAAAATTCAGGCATTAAGTGAATAATAGCGGTCTTTTCCACAAGTTATAAACTTTATTAGCCTGATTGTTAGTAATACATGTATTTATGATAAAAAAAATACTGTGTTTTATTTTAATAAAACTAGTAATAAGCCTAATTTGCAAACATAAAAAGAGAATAAAAAATTATGAATAAAACTGATGATAAACCAATTATACTTACTAAACGCAAAAATATTCAAATAGTATTGGATTATTGTTTAGACCAAAAAATAAGTTTTAACGCAAACCCAAGAGCAATAAGCATAGATGAATGGGAGGTTGAACTTGATGTTAACAATATTAAGGGTGCTATAGCATTAGGAATATTTATTAAAGAAAATAAACTTGAAATATATGGAATGGGAACTCCAGAAGTTACAAGCAAACCTAAACAAGTAACACCAGTTGTTACTAACAACAAAAAAGTAGAAACTAAAGAACCAATTGCAGCAGCAAGCTTAATTGAAAACAAAGTAACTACAGCAGAAGTAGATGAAAATAATACCCCTACTACCCTATCGTTTGACTTAAATAACAGTAACAACTAAAAGAAATTAGAGTTGTTGTCATAAACATTTAAGTGATTCTCTTATTGCAAGTGAGAGAAAAGATTTAATTGATTACACAAAATGCGGACGCGTGCAAGAGCGTCCGCTTTTGTATTTTACGGGCATACCTGTTTTAAAAGATTTGATAAAAGTATATATGAAAATTTTAAATGAAAGAGTATAAAAAATATTACATAGTAAATGCTAGCCCTGAAGAAGTGTACTTGGCATTAACTACTGAAGCTACCATTATGCTTTGGACAGGCGATAATGCTGAAATGGTTGCTGAACCAGGAACTGAGTTTAGCATGTGGGATGGAAGTATTATAGGAAAAAATTTAGAATTTGAACCAAATAAAAAAATAGTTCAACAATGGTATTTTGGTGAAGAAGAAACCACAGAACCTTCGATAGTAACTATTAAATTACATGAACATAAACAAGGCACCTCGGTTGAGTTAAGGCATACTAATATTCCCGATGGTGATTATGAGGACTTTTGCGATGGTTGGGATAATTCGTACTTTGCTGATTTAATTGATTTTTACGAAGAAGATTAATACTAGTAAAACAATAGAAAATAATCAATAACTATTGGAATAATTAAAAAACTAATGTATAAAAAAAACCAAGCTATTAAACTTGGTTTTTTTATTTTTTATAATTTGGAATTATTTTTTCTTCTTCTCTTCAGTAGCTGCCGAAACTGCTGCTCTAGTAGTTTTAACAGTAACAACAGGATTGTTTGGAGAATCCATTAAAACAACTCCAGTAACTGCAATATCACCCACTTTAATTGATTTACCAATTTCTAAAGTATCTATGCTTATTTCAATTGATTCTGGCAAATCGGCAGGTAACCCTTTAACTTTAAGTTTTTGTTGCTTAATCATTAATTTACCACCTTGGCGCACACCAATTGAGTTTCCAACACATTTAACAGGTATTAAAATTTCAATTGCTTTACTATCGTTTAATTCCATAAAATCGGCATGAATAATAGAATCGTTTACAGGATGAAATTGAATATCTTTCAATACTGTTTTGAACACGCTGCCATCTATGTCTAACTGAACTTTGTAAGTATTTGGAGTATAAACCAAAAGTTTGAAATCGGATTCATACATAGTAAAATGTAAATGTTCTTTACCACCATATAATACGCATGGCACTTTTCCTTCAGCTCTTACTAATTTTGTTGCTGCTTTTCCTAAATCGGTACGTTTGTAACCAAACATTGCTACTGTTTTCATTCTTTTTTTCTCCTTTTTGTTTTTTAATTGGCAAAACCCATTTTGATATTTACAATACTAATTTTGCTTTTTGGTTTATAATTTATTTTATGTTTTTAAATCGAATAATGAACTAATACTACCGTGTTCATTTACATTTCTAATAGCTTCGGCAAATAAAGCAGCTGATGACAATACTTTTATTTTTGAGCTAATGTTTTTTATTGGAATAGTATCTGTTACTACAAGCTCATCAATAACAGAGTTATCAATTGTTTCGTAAGCTTTACCAGACAGCACTGGGTGGGTACAAAAAGCACGGACACTTAAGGCTCCTTTGTCTTTCATTAATTGGGCTGCTTTAGCCAAAGTGCTGCCGGTATCAATTATGTCATCAACCATTACCACATGTTTGCCAGAAACATCGCCAATTAAGGTCATAGCTGCAATTTCGTTTGCTCTTCTTCTTTCTTTATCACAAATAACCATATCAATTCCAAGTGCTTTAGCATAAACTCTAGCTCTAGTAGTTGAGCCCATATCGGGCGAGGCAATTATTAAATTATCGGAATTTGTAAGTTTTTTTATGTAAGGTAAAAAAATAACAGAAGGATCCATGTGATCAACTGGAATTTCGAAAAAACCTTGAATTTGAGGAGCATGTAAATCCATTGTCATAACACGGCTAGCACCAACTGCGGTAAGCATATCGGCTACAACTTTTGAACCAATTGCAACTCGAGGTTTATCTTTTCTATCTTGGCGAGCCATTCCAAAATAAGGAATAACTGCGGTAATGTAATGAGCTGAGGCACGCTTAGCAGCATCAATCATTAACAATAACTCCATTAAATTATCGGAATTAGAAAAAGTAGATTGAATTAAAAAAACATCGCAACCACGCACACTCTCATTGTAGCTTGGTTGAAATTCTCCGTCACTAAATCGAGCAGTAGTACAATCGCCTAAAGGTTGTCCAAAAGCCAATGCAATGTTTTCAGCCAAATAACGCGAGTTAGTTCCTGAAAATAATTTTACTTCATTGTTATTAGCCATTTTTGTAGAATTTAAGTAATGCTCAAGTAAACAATTAGCTTACCTAAACCAAATTAAGTAAGCTAATTATAAATTTTTAATTAATAAATGTTGTCCGACTAGGGCTCGAACCTAGACTCTACTGAACCAAAATCAGTTGTGTTGCCAGTTACACCATCAGACAATTTCCTAAACTTTCGTTTTGGGAGTGCAAAAGTAAAAATATTTTACAAATTTTAAAGCAATTTTTAAAAAAAATTATTTTATAGTTTCAAATGTATATATATCAATGCTAAAACTATTCATTATGTGTAAATATTGTGTTCAACCTAAAAACAAATAACTTGACATTTGCAACATAATAGCCAAAAACTAAATTGAATAATATTTTAACAGTTGCATTAATTTCGCCTTATGCTGGAAATAGGTTTGCCACCTATTTAAATTATTATGCAGTAAGTTTATTAAAAAAAGGAAAAAAAGTAATTGTAATTAGTCCAGAATTTAATGAAATTTCGGATTATGTAGCAAAAAATGCAACTCGTTATTTAGATAATTTTACTGCATTGCCTTTATCTGAAAACATATTTACCAATAACAAACCAAAATATTTTGAGTTATTGGGAAGATGGAATGCAATAAAATCGAAAATTAAAATTGGAGAAAAAAAATTGAATGCAGAAGTTGATTTTGTTTTTTTCAGTCCTATTGATCCATTTATAAGAGAATCGGTAAATTTATTTTTGCTTGACTTTGTTTTTGATTATAAATGGAGTGGTATTTATTTTAATCCAAAACCATACAGATTAAAACAATTAAAATTAAATATAGATCCCAAGTTCTTAGAACCAGATTATTTATTTCGTTCAGAAAACTGTGTAGGTGTTTGTGTTTTAGATAGATTTATAACAGAGCCTTTAAAAAGTAGGGTTTATAAAAAAATAGTGGTTTTCCCTGAAATTAGTAATGTAAATATTCAAAAAAAAGAATCTGTTTTTGGTAAACAAATAAAAGAAATGGCTTTTGGAAGAATGGTTGTTGGTTTGTTGGGAGTTGAACAAAACGAAGGCATTACAGCATTGATAAGGTTAATAAAAAAAGTAGATATTGATAAATATTTTTTTGTGTTTGCTGGTAAATTGGACTTTAGTTTAATGGATATTAAACAAAGAGAGGAAGTGGAGATATTTATGAACGACCATGCGCCTAATATTCTGTTTATTTTACAACCATTAACCGATGATGAAATAAACCAAATTTATACAGAAATTGACATTAGTTATTTGTATTTTTATAACTATGTATCGTCAAATAATTTGCTAACTAAGGCTGCTTATTACCAAAAACCAATTTTAGCCAACAAAGATTATTGCGTTGGAGAAACCGTAAAAAAATTTAAAATTGGGTTAAGTGTAAACGGTAAAATGGAGGAAAGTGTAAATGCACTGGAGTTTTTAAGATTAGAACGGCTTGATTTTAAAGTGTTTGACAAGGAAGATTTTAGTGGTTATTTTGCACTTCAAAGCGAATCATTTTTAAATGATGCATTTGATCAAATTATGTTTTTTTAATTTGAGTTGGAATAATACTTAATTTGGTTTTATTCGTATAAAAATTAATAATATAATAAGTGGAAAGTTTTTGGGATTTATTTAAGCCACAGGAGTTAATTGAGTTTGGAGGATTTGCTTTGGTTTTAATCATTATTTTTTTAGAAAATGGTGTGTTTTTTGGCTTTTTTCTTCCGGGCGATTCACTCCTTTTTGCTGCAGGTTTACTTTGTAATACTATTTTAAAAATTACTTTATCAAAATTAATTATTGGCATTGCTTTGGCAGCAATAGCAGGATACTATTTTGGCTATTGGTTTGGATGGAAAACGGGTAGTAATATTTACAATAGAAAAGAAAGTATTTTTTTTAAGAAAAAATATATTGAAACTGCTGAAGAGTTTTATAAAAAGTATGGAGGAATAGCTTTGGTTTTAGGTAGATTTTTACCCATTGTTAGAACTTTTGCACCAATATTAGCCGGTATAGTTAAGGTAAATTCGTTTATATTTTTAATGTATAATATTGCTGGAGCCATCCTTTGGCCATTAGTAATTTGTAGCGCTGGTTATTATGTTGGTAAAATTTTTCCAAATGCAATTGACTATTTAAATTATATAATAATACTTTTTATTTTAGTTACTTCAATTCCCATTATTCAATCATTTACTAAGAAAAAAACAATTGATTAATTTTAAAATATCAATAATTAATAAATTTAAAATAAAGCTTTTATAAAATGCAACAAGGTATACTTTATGTAGTTCCCACACCAATAGGAAATTTAGAGGACATTACCCTACGCGCTATTCGTATTTTAAAAGAAGTAGATTTAATAATAGCTGAAGATACAAGACAAAGTATAAAATTATTAAATCATTTTGAAATAAAAAAAAGCTTACAAAGCTACCATATGCATAACGAACATAAGGTTTTAAAAAGGTATGTAGATGAAATTTTGGACGGTAAAAATATTGCTTTAATTAGCGATGCAGGAACTCCAGCCATAAGTGACCCTGGTTTTTTATTGGTACGCGAATGTTTAAAAAATAATATTAAAGTAGATTGTTTGCCCGGGGCAACAGCATTTGTTCCTGCTCTGGTTAAAAGTGGATTACCAGCTGATAGCTTTTGTTTTGAAGGTTTTTTACCAGAAAAAAAAGGAAGACAAACCATGTTAAAAAAATTATGTGAAGAAGAACGTACTATTATTTTGTATGAAAGTCCACATAGATTATTAAAAACTTTGAAACAATTTATTGAATATTTTGGATCAGAAAGGCAAATAAGTGTAAGCCGCGAGTTGACCAAAACTTTTGAAGAAACCGTAAATGGAACAATTCAAGAAGTGCTTACTCATTTTGAAAACAATATAATTAAAGGCGAATTTGTAATTGTAATAGATGGTAAAAAATAATTATTTCCGTTGGCTTTTATATAGCCTTGGTGCAGCAGCAAGTTTTGGATTGGCGTGGATTCCATTCAACATGACTCCACTTATTTTTGTAAGCTTTTTTTTGTTTTTATTAGTTGAACAAGAAATACGATTGGCTAAAAAAAACACATTCGTATTTTTGATCTTTATAGTATTATCAAACTTATGTTTAAATCTAATTACTACTTATTGGATTTGGAATGCTAGCCCTGGAGGTGCAGTTTTTGCCTGGCTTTTCGATACTTTTTTAATGACTATACCTTTCTTAATTTTTCATTTAGTAAACAAAAAAACACTGAAAGTTAATTATTGGTTTTTTATTGCTTTATGGATTAGTATAGAATTATTGCATACCCGATGGGAGTTTGCTTACCCTTGGTTAACTTTAGGTAATGTGTTTGCAGCATGGCCAAAAATTATTCAATGGTATGAATATACAGGTACTTTTGGTGGTAGTTTATGGGTTCTTTTAGTAAGTATTTCAGCATTAAAATTATATAACTTATACAAAGAATTTAAAACCATTCCTGCTAAAAAAATATTTAACCAAATTTTTATTTATGTATTGGCTCCCTTGTTTTTATCGTTTTATATTTCATCGAGTAGAAACTCATATAAAAACAATAAAATAGCAGAAATTACTATTGTTCAGCCCAATTTTGATGCATATGAAAAGTTCGAAAGTATTAATCCAATTGAGCAAGTTAAGCAACTAATAAATTTGGCAAATTCTAAAATTAATGAAAACACAAATTTGGTTTTAATGCCCGAAACAGCTGTTCAGGAAAATGTAGATGAAAGAAATTTAAATACCAATAATTCATTAAACTTATTGGATACATTTATTGTTAATCACCCTGGTTTAAATTTATTAACTGGAGCCAGTTCGTATAAATTTTATTATGATAAAAACGAAGTAACACCAACAGCAAGATTGTATCAAGACAATATTTATTACGATTTTTATAATACAGCCATGTTTAAAAATTCGTTTCAACCTTGGCTTGTTTACCATAAAAGTAAATTGGTTCCAGGAGTTGAAAATATGCCTTATGTAAATGTGTTAAGTTTTTTAAAAAAATTTGTAATTAATCTTGGAGGCACTACTGGTGGTTTGGGGAAAGATAAAGAGCCAATAAATTTTATTGATAATAATAAAACACAATATGCACCTGTAATTTGCTATGAAAGTGTTTTTGGTGAATACATTACTGAATATGTAAAAAAAGGTGCAAATGTAATTTGTATTATAACCAACGATGCTTGGTGGGGAAATACTGCTGGCTACAAACAACATTTTGAATATGCAAAATTACGTGCCATTGAAAACAGAAGGTTTATAGCTCGCTCTGCAAACACAGGTATTTCGGGCTTTATTGATGATGAAGGAAATGCTTTACAACAAACCAAATGGGACGAAGCAATTGCCATAAGTGGAAAAGTGAAATTAAATAGTGAAATTACTTTTTATACTAAGTATGGAGATTTTATAGCATATATGGCAGCATTTTATTTGTTATTTAATTTGCCTTTGGTTTTTGGTAGGAGGAGGAGGTAATGTATGAATTTTCAAAAATAGAAGAAGAATTTTTAAAGATAGAGCCTCCGGATTATTCTGCACTTTCAAAGTTTTACCATCAACATAATACAGCATTGTTGGGTGGATTTGAAAGTAAAAATAATGAAAAAGTAGTTTCCTTGAAAATGTTAATGGAGATTATCTGCGTCAACTCATTTGAGGCAAAACATAATGAAGCCTTGTTTTTATATAGTAAAATAAAGCCATATTTAACAGCAACGACAGACACAAATAATCTTTTCTTTTGTATAGGTCAATCGCATTTTGCTTTTAAAAATTATAGGCTTGCATTGGTATATTTTAAAAAATATAAACCAACGCAAAATCAAAAGAAAAATTATAATGAAGTTGTAGCTATTTGTAATAAAGAATTAACCAAAAAAATTCTACTTTATATTAGTTTTATTGGCTATTTGCTTATAGCTATTAAATATATAATACTATGGTTTTTTAACAATAACTATAATAATACCATAAGCCTATTAGGTTTAATTGGAGTTGTTTTAATACTACCTTATTACCTATTTATTAATTTAAAAAAATGAAACTAAAAAAAAATTTCTTTTCACTATATATTTTAATCTTTATTGTTACAATAAGTTGTTCAAATATAAATAAAAATGATTCCGGCATTTATCACATAATTAAACATAAAAAATTTGATATAAATGATAGCACACCTCCATTCTTATCGAGGTTTTATGGTGATTTCAATTTTATATTATTTGATTCAACTACAATTTATGTAACTCAAAAAAGTGTATTATATTATTGTGGAACAGGCTTATACCAAACAAAACCACCTTTTTTATTTTTAAAACCAGAACATTTAATTCAATTAAAAACAGATAGTTTACAGCTATTTTTAAAAGAGAATATTACAGATTCAATTTATAAAAACGGCAGATTTTCAGCATCAATTTCATCTCCAACTGATACCATTAAAAATGAAGCTTTTCAAATTATTACCGACTATTTTAAAGCAAATAACTTGATGCAATATGAAATTCGAAGATGTACTGAGGAAGAACTTTATGTTGCAACTGCAAAAAAAACAAATACCAAGTACAACAAAGATTCTGTGGAATGGAAAACAGGTTTTAATAGCGCTTTACAATTTGATTCACGTTTAAGGTAGTTTTTGTAATAGTTACCGCAGCTTTGTTAAATACATATTATACTTCTAATAATGATTTGTCTTCCCAAACATCTTCATAATTATTTTCACCAATTAAGAATCTAAATTCCAGAAGTAAACCTAAAAGTTTAATCACCACTACCCAACCAATTCTTCCCAATATTCCACTGCTCTGCGGGTGTGTGGAATAACAATTGTCCCTCCAACAATATTGGCTACTGCAAATATTTCAAACATTTGTTCAGTAGAAACTCCTGCTTCATGGCATTTTCCCAAATGGTATTTTACACAATCATCGCAGCGCAAAACCATGCTTGCTACTAGGCCCAACATTTCTTTTACTTGGCTACTTAATGCTCCATCGGCATAAGTGTTGCTATCTAAGTTAAATAATCGTTTCAATACTAAGTTTTCTGAGCCTAATATTTTGTCATTCATTTTTTCGCGGTACGCGTTAAATTCTTCTACTTTATTCATTTTATAAGATTTATTTTTTATTGATGATTGACAATAGAATTTTCAGAATCACCAATCATTTTAAATTTTAGTTTTTTATAATTTTAAACCTTTGTAATTGTTGGTTCATTTCGAAAGAAACCAAATAAACTCCTTTTGTCAATTTATCTAAATTATTCAATGTAATAGCACCATTTTTTATTGAATAATTTTCATTTATAAGCAGCTTTCCATCTATTGAATGAACGCAAACTGGAATACTTTTTTCATAGTTATAATTCAAAACTATATTTAACTCGTTATTTACAGGATTTGGATAAAATAATGGTTGATTTTTTAACTCTACTTTTAAATTTGTAGAATTATTTTCTTGGTAAACCCTTATATAATCAATCTCTAAAGCACCTTGTGTAAAGTTAGCTGCAATACTTGGTTGAATAGCAAAATTTAAAATAAAATATTGCTCTGCATCAAAAGGCCAAGTACTTGCATTTTTTAGGGTTGGATTATAGGTATAATGAATATTTGAATCAACACTAAATACCATTTTTTCAGCTGTCCATTCCATAGAGTAAACATGAAAAGCGGTAGAAGCAGTATTGATAGTTTGCCCACTTAAATTTACAGTTCCACCAAAACTTGAAGGAGTATGAATGGCACTTTGAACGTAATTTTGATTTGCACCCCAATGTTCCAAAATATCAATTTCGCCACAAGCAGGCCAATTAATTTTTCCAAAACCTAAATTATCCCAATAGGCTCCATCTTCGTTAATATTTTTTCCTAAAAGCCACACTGCAGGCCAAGTTCCATTACCAGTTGGCAGTTTTGCCCTAAACTCTACCCTGCCATATTTAAAAGCATATTTTGAATTTAATCTTGCTGAAGTATATTGTTTAGTAAATCCTTGGTCTGTAAACGATTCTTTTTTTGCTATTATTTTTAAAATACCATTTTCTATTTTTGAATTTTCAATTCTATTGGTATAATGTTGTATTTCGCCATTGTACCAACTTCCTCCTTCCGGCAATTTTGTTTGATGATGCCACTTTTTGTCATCAATCTTTCCGCTGCTATCGAATTCATCAGACCAAACTAATTTTTTATATATGGTGGTAAAAGAATCTGTTCTTTCAAAGTTAAAATCATCGATGTAGGCAATAACTTTGTCTGTATTGTTTTCGCCATTTACTTGAATTAAAATTCTGTTGAAATCAGTTCTCAATTTTGGATGAACAGAACCGCTATTTAAATTGATAAATTTATCTTTTTCAAAATCAAAACTAATCGTTTGCCATTGGTTTAATACAATAGGCTTAATAATTTCTGTTTGGGTTAACCAAGGCTGCGATAATTTTCCATCTTGCAGTTTTAGTGAAACTTTATTCGGCTGATTTCCAGTTAATGTACTTGATGCAACATAAATTTTTATTGAAAAAATATTGCTCTTACTTAAATCAAGGTTTTTGGTTAAATCAAATCTAATGTTGGCATACAAACCACCATTGTCTTTGTATTCCAAAACATTATTTGAGGTATTTATACTTTGCTTAAAAGGATTGGCAAAATTGGTGTTTACTAAACAAGCATCGCCAAACCAATTGCTAATGTTTCCGTTTCCTTCAAAATCATCTTTGATGGCTTGCGCCTTGGCTATATTTAATGTAAAAAAAATAGAAAAAGGAGTAGAAAATAATTTCGCATATAATTTTAATAACTTTTATAAATAAAATAATTCGAATTTAATGAGCAATAAGACTCAAATATGTTTTTTGTTTATTTATTGACTGTAGCAATATATGTTAATTATTTTTCAAAAACTCCATTAATTCATCGGGTTTTTGAGTGCCAATTAATATTTTATCTCCATTTTTTAAAACTATTTGTAAACCCATATTGCCAGAAATATTATAAGCTTTGCCATTTTTAAAACTAAAACGATAACCCCAACCTCCATACTCTCTTATAGGTTTATATTTTCTTACTTCAATAGTTAATACATCATTCCAACTGATTTCATTGTATTTAAACTGAAATGGAAACAATTGAAAGTAAATTCCTTGCTTATTAATTTTGGTATTTAATTTTAAGGCAATTAATATTAAATTAGCTACAAAAATAATTATTAACGGTGCAATTGATGAAAAGGTAGCAAGCATTTGAACATAATTAATTATTGAAAAAATAGTTACAGTAATCATTAAAACTATTATCCAAGCTTGCTTTACTTTTTGCGATTCTATGAACGAATTTTCCATTGATTTTATCTAATAATTTTGAAATTAAATGCTCCATTTTTAGTTGCTCCATATACTCTTAACCAAATTGGCAATACAGCTTCAGTTGCTCTTGCAGCAGTTAAATCTCCAAGGTCAAGTATAAATTCATTTTTCCAACCAAATTCATTTAATAATGATATTACTTTAATTTTCGAATCGGCATCATTGCCACTAATATAATTTACATGCTCGCCATTGCCTATCAAATTGGGGTTTATCATTAAACCACACCACATGGTATTTAATGTTTTTACAACTTTTGAATTTGGAAAAGTTTTTTGAATTTCTTCTCCCAACGAATTGGTATTTGACAATGCAGGAATTAATGATGGCGGCATTCCGTTGCTAAAATCTAAAGGATTTGCAATGTCTATAATAATTTTTCCATTTAATGCATTTCCAGCCAATTTTAGTGCATCAATACTTACTTCACCTTTTGTACAATTAAAAATAATCTCACCAAAACTTGCAGCATCTGCAAATGTTCCATTACTTGCTTTTTGGTTGCATTTTTCTACAAAAGCCAATACTTTCTCATTTTTTAAAGTTCTTGATCCCATCATTACTTCATGACCAAGTTTCACTAATTTATAGCCAATAGTATCGCCTACATTTCCAGTTCCTAATACTGCTATTTTCATCTTAATAAATAAATTATATTGGCCATCAAATTTATTAAAATTTTTTGTATTCCGTTTTAATAAAATAATCAAACTAAAAAGCGTTTCGTAATGAAAATGTAAGCCTATTTTATTTACTTTTGGAAATATCATTAAATTTATATGAAACTGAAATTTGAATTAAACGAATTAGATCTTTTAAAATTTAATCAATTTCATCATTGGTATTCGCCAAATAAGAAGCTACTTCGACTAAAAAATAGATTAATTTTTTCTATCCCTTTATTATTAATGCCCTTTATATTAACAAATTATGATCATAACGAAACTATAAATAACTCACTTCTATTAAATAATTTATTTATTGGAGTCATATTAGGTTGTATTGGTTGGTTTATTGCTAAACCTTATACTATTTATACTATTAAAAAAAGTTTAATTAAATTTATAAATGAAGGTAAAAATCAAGATTTGATCGGAGAAAGAACAATGATATTCAATGAAAATGAAATAGAAATATTAACTACTAATACTAATTCAAAGATTAGTATTTCTATTATTGAAAAAATTGAATTTGACAATGAATATCATTATATTTATATAAACTTGTTAACTGCATATATTATTCCAAAGCGTGTTTTAAAAAACGAAATTGAAATTTTAGAATTTGAAAAGATATTGAACAATTACAAAATAGCTTGTATATAAATTTTAAGGGCTAAATAGCTCCTATATTTTTATTGTCAGTATTAATTAAATATAAGCTCTCCTTTTAAAATTATTTTACTTTAAATTGCGCATGTTTTTATGAATAATACTGAACCAAAAAGATACTTAATAACTGCGGCTTTGCCTTATGCAAATGGACCAGTTCATATTGGCCACTTGGCAGGCTGCTACTTACCTGCCGATATTTACACCCGATACCTAAAAGCTCAAGGAAAAGAAGTGCTTTTTATTTGTGGCAGCGATGAACATGGCGTGCCAATAACTATTAAAGCAAAAAAAGAAGGAATTACCCCACAACAAGTAGTTGATAAATACGATGGCATTATGAAAAATGCTTTCAAAGATTTTGGAATTGATTTCTCCTATTATGGCCGAACTTCATCAAAAACACACCACGATACTGCACAAGAATTTTTTAAAAATTTATATGATAAAGGAATTTTTAAAGAAGAAATTACCAATCAATATTACGATGTAGAAGCCAATCAATTTTTAGCTGATAGATACATTACTGGAACTTGTCCGCGCTGTGGAAACACCAATGCTTATGGCGATCAATGTGAAAAATGTGGAACTACTTTAAGTCCTACTGATTTAATTAATCCAAAGTCGGCTTTAAGTGGTGCAACACCTGTTTTAAAGGAAACTAAAAATTGGTTTTTGCCAATGGATACTATTCAACAATCGGAAGAATTTAAGGAATATATTAAACGTTTTGATGGTTGGAAAAGTAATATAAAAGGTCAGTGTAGCAGTTGGCTTACCGAAGGTTTACAACCTAGAGCAATGACTCGTGATTTAGATTGGGGAGTTCCAGTTCCAATTGAAGGTGCCGATGGAAAAGTATTGTACGTTTGGTTCGATGCGCCTATTGGATACATAAGTGCTACGAAAGAATACTTGCAACTAGCAGCTAGCAACTGGCAGCTGGCAAATTCAAGAGGTCTGCTAGAGGCTAATGGCCAGAAGCCAGAAGCTTTCGAAACCTGGTGGCAAAACGAAGAAACAGCACTCATTCATTTTATTGGTAAGGATAATATTGTGTTTCATGCCATTATTTTCCCAATGATGTTAATGACTCATGGTAAATATATTTTACCAACCAATGTTCCTGCCAATGAGTTTTTAAATTTGGAGGGTGATAAAATATCAACTAGCAGAAATTGGGCAGTTTGGCTGCATGAATATTTAATCGATTTTCCTGATCGTCAAGATGAACTGCGTTATGTTTTAACAAGCATAGCACCCGAAACAAAAGACAGTGAGTTTACTTGGAAAGATTATCAAACCCGCATAAATAGTGAATTAGTAAGTATATTTGGCAATTTTGTAAATAGGGTTTTGGTATTGAGTGATAAGTTTTATGAAGGAAAAATTCCTGCTATCAATTCACCATTAACCGATGAAAAATTATTGACTTGTCGCCAAGTTTGTTTTGATGGAATAGCACAAAGTTTGCATGCTATGCGTGTGGATTTAGATGCTGTAAAATTACGTGATGCACAAGCGGAATTTATCAATATTGCCAGAACTGGAAACAAATACTTGGCCGATACTGAACCTTGGAAATTAATAAAAACGGATGAAGAAAGTGTTAAACAAATTATGTTTGATGCAATGCAAATTTGTGCTAAATTAGCCATTGCTGCAGAGCCATTTTTACCACATACATCTACTAAATTAAAAGAAATGTTAGCTGCTAATGATTTGCAGTGGAGTTCGTTATTTAACGAAAATATTTTATTAGAAAATCATCAATTAGGCAAGCATGAAATTTTGTACAAACAAGTAGAAGATGAAGAAATTCAGAAGCAATTAAATAGACTTGAAACCATAAAATTAGCCAACATCCAGCAGCCCGAAGCCAATAGTTTGACGGAATTAAAACCCGATATCAACTACGAAGATTTTGAAAAAATTGACTTAAGAGTTGGTAAAATTTTAGAAGCAGAAAAAGTACCTAAAGCCGATAAATTACTAAAACTAACTGTGGATTTAGGTTTTGAAAAACGTACTATTTTAAGTGGCATTGCCGAATATTATCAACCTGAGGAATTAGTAGGTAAATTAGTTACAGTAGTAGCCAATTTAGCTCCTCGTAAAATACGCGGAATCGAAAGCCAAGGAATGCTATTAATGGCTGGAAACGATTTTGGAAAACTGTTTAATGTAGGACCAGAAAAAGACATTGAAACTGGAAGTGTAATAAAATAATTTCCAGTTTTATAACTGCTTTAGTTTTAAAATAAAACATCTGACGCCTTGCATACCAAAATCAGCCTGCAATCGTCTGACGGAAGTTTACGCCCTAATTACTCCTGGCTTAAATTCTTTAGTGATAGGCGCATGATTTGCTGCTTCTATGCCCATACTTACCCATTTGCGGGTATCAACTGGATTTATAATGGCATCAATCCATAAACGTGCTGCTGCATAATAAGGAGAAGTTTGTTTGGTGTATCTGTCGGTAATGGTTTTTAGCAATTCCTCTTTTTTCTCATCAGTAATTACTTCACCTTTGGCTTTTAAACTAGCTTCTTCTATTTGTAATAAAACTTTAGCTGCTTGTGCTCCACCCATTACAGCGATATTGGCATTTGGCCAAGCTGCAATCAAACGTGGGTCATAAGCTTTGCCACACATGGCATAATTTCCAGCACCATAACTATTGCCTGTAATAATGGTAAATTTTGGAACCACCGAGTTGGCTTGTGCATTCACCAATTTGGCGCCATCTTTTATAATTCCACCATGTTCACTGCGGCTTCCAACCATAAAACCTGTTACATCTTGCAAAAACAATAAAGGAATTTTCTTTTGGTTACAATTCATAATAAAATGAGCTGCTTTATCGGCACTATCGCTATAAATTACCCCACCAATTTGCATTTCTACTGGATTATCATTGGCACTTTGTTTTGGTTTTTTAGCCTTTACCACTTGGCGGTTATTGGCCACAATTCCTACTGCCCAACCATCTATTCTGGCATAACCACAAGTAATGGTTTTGCCATATAATTCTTTGTAAGCATCAAAACTACCTGCATCTACCAAACGTTCTATAATTTCCATTACATCAAAAGGTTTGGTAAAATTAGCTACTGCTTCATACACATTATCCATGCTTTTAGCAGGAGCAACAGGCTCAATGCGGTTAAAGCCTGCTTTATCATAATCACCAATTTTGCTAATAATGCGTTTTATTCTATCCAAACAATCGGCATCGTTGGCAAATTTATAATCGGTTACACCACTAATTTCGCAATGAGTAGATGCACCACCTAATGTTTCATTATCAATATCTTCGCCAATAGCTGCTTTTACCAAATAACTTCCTGCCAAGAAAATAGAACCTGTTTTGTCTACAATCATGGCTTCATCGCTCATAATGGGTAAATAAGCACCACCAGCCACGCAACTTCCCATTACCGCAGCAATTTGGGTAATACCCATGCTGCTCATTACTGCATTGTTTCTAAAAATTCTTCCAAAATGTTCTTTATCTGGAAAAATTTCATCTTGCATGGGTAAATAAACTCCCGCACTATCTACCAAATAAATGATTGGAATTTTATTTTCAATAGAAATTTCTTGAGCTCGTAAATTCTTTTTTGCAGTTATTGGAAACCATGCACCTGCTTTTACAGTAGCATCATTTGCTACTACTATACATTGTTTTCCGCTTACATAACCCATTACCACCACAACTCCACCACTCGGACAACCGCCATGTTCGGCATACATATCTTGCCCTACAAAAGCTCCAATTTCAATTTGAGCTTTATCTTTATCTAATAAATAATCCACACGTTCGCGAGCAAGCATTTTGCCTTTTTCTTTTTGTTTGGCAGCCGCTTTTGCTCCTCCACCTAAATATACTTTAGCTAAATTTTCGTTTAATTGGTTTACTAGTTCTTGCATTTTTTTAGTTGATTGTTGATGGTTGATAGTTGTTAGAAATTATTGCTGTCAACTATTAACTGACAACGTACAACTATCGCCACAAAACTATTATAGTTAAAGGATTTTCAAAATATATTTTAATACTAAATTATATTATTTTATTACAAACAAAAACGCCATTCATTGTGACATAAATGGCGTTTATATTAATTTAAAAAATTACGTCTGTTTAAATTGGACAGGTACTTGGTGCAATCGAAGGAAAAATTGCTGTTGGAGAATTGGTAATAGTTTTTGTACATGCTCCTTTATTACTGCAAGGAGAACATGATGTAACTTTTGGAACACAACCTAGATCTTCTTCGGCACAAGCTTTTGTGGTGCAAGAAAGGGTATAGCCCATTACAACTAAACAATTTGAACCTACTTGTTCTAGCAGTATTGTTGATTTCATATTTTCATTATTCATAGTTCCTGAAACAATTAAATAATATTTATTGGCTCCACTAGAATCAAGACCTGATAGGATTTGAATTTTATTTAATTCACAAGTACCTAAATCTGGTTGATTAGAAATAAAATTTTGCCAATCATTTCTCAAATTAGTAGAATCCGCAACAAAAGTTGTACCTCCACCACTTATTTCAGCGATTACAATAGTAGAGTCGTTTTCACTTGTTAATGTTGCTGAATTGTTAGTTGCAGATTTATTTTCCGTTGAGTTGTTATTGCAAGCAATAAGTGCTAATGAAAATAATAAAATAGCAATGTGTTTAATTTTTTGTTGCATGTTTTTTAATAAATTTAATAATCGAATGTATGTAAATAAGTTGAAATACAAGGGAAAATATAAAATTGTCTATAATTGTTTTGCTTTAATTAAAAAAAACAAAAGGCTAATAATATGTAACGAAAAGATTTCATTTTTTATTCAATTCACTAATAAGTAATCAAAACATGGTTTTTAGTTGTACTGACAACTATTTTATCACTAGTAATCAAGGTGAAAAGTTAAACAAAAACTTATTTTAATTAATGGTTTGTATAAAATAGAAAAAAAGTTACTTTTGCGCTTGGGTGAGCCCTGTACGACCAGCTCCTTTTAATCCCCCAGGACAGGAATGTAGCAAGGGCGTAAAGTTGTAGCGGTGCGATGCAGTAAGCTTGCCCTTTTTATGCCCTTTCGGGCATTTTTTTTGAAAAATGTTTTGTAGAAACACAGTTTGCTAATGGAATTTTGGTTGCCATCTAAAGGTGATAGATTGCATGACTTTACAGAAAAAACTAACCAATCGCCTTATTACCCAATCAACTTATTATCCAATAAACCTATTAACCAATCAACTTAATCAAACTATCAACCAAACCTAAGATGAATGGTCAGATACAATTACCCATTTTTTATTAATTTTCTTTAAAATTAAAGTGAAATGTCCGCCTAAATTTCCTTTTTCGTCATTTCTAATTAGGTTCCATTTGCCAACTACATAAGCGCAGTTTTTATTTATTATATCCAAGTGTAAAATATTGAAAAATAGTTTTCCCATGGAGGCAGTATCAGGGTATGATTTTTTGTAATTATTAAGCGTATTTTGCCAACCATAGATTAGACCTTTTTTGCCAATAAATTGCAAACTGTCGTTGTTCCAATAATGGCTCAAATACGATGAAATATTTCCATTATTCCATGCAGTTTGTTGTTTAATAAGCACTTGAGAAATGGCCAATTTTTCGGCAGTATAATTTTGTGCAAATGCTTTTTGGCAAAGCAACACAGTAAGTACAATAAGTATTTTTTTCATAGAGGTTACAAAAGTAAAAATATTTTATGCAATCGGCATGACAATTTTGTTGTTTAAAAATCCAAGTCATTTCGAAGGAATCCTACTTGTCTACTAGCCGCATTCCATTAGCCAACAACTTCAAATTCAAGGAAGATGCTTACAGCATGACGTTTGCTCCAAAATCTTCATCATAGAAATCTCCTAAATTAATTACTTCGGACTAACAAAAAAAATTACGCTATTAAATGCCACAAACTATCCATGTAAGCAGCATCTTTAATTTTATCTTCTGCCTTATCTGCTATTATTTTTTCAACTAGTATATCATTTTTTTTGCCTTGACTTAAAGCATAGCTATATGGCGATAAACTAAAGGTAGTTAATTCGTATTGCGATTTATATTTTTCAGGATACAAGTCGCTTAACTCATGTTCAATATGTTTTTTATGCAAAAACGCTTTATCGCCCACTTTGTCGGCCATTTCATAATAATTTTGGATAGCCAAATCGGCAATAGCATCAGCATTTGGCTTGCGCAATTTTTGGTATTCATCAAAAATTTTAGTCCAATTTGGAAAATGTTTTTCTACACATTCATCAAACACTACTACATCTTCAAAACTACAGTTCATGCCTTGTCCGTAAAATGGAACTATTGCGTGAGCTGCATCGCCCATTAAAGCCAATTTATCTTCTTTTACCCATGGATAACATTTAACAGTTACTAAACTTGAAGTAGGATTATTAAAAAAATCTTCAGCTAAAGTAGGCATTAAAGCAACGGCATCAGCAAAATTTGTATTAAAAAAATCAACTACTTTTTCTCGTGAATCTAATTGTTCAAAACCAAACTCACCTTCAAAAGGCATAAATAATGTACAAGTAAAATCGCCTGCAGGATTGGGTAAAGCAATCATCATATAAGCTCCGCGTGGCCAAATATGTAGCGCTTCTTTTTCCATTAAAAATTCAGCATTTTCACCAGCAGGAATAATTAACTCCTTGTAGCCAACATGCAAATAAAACTGAGAATAGTTAAACCTATCGCCCATTTGTAATTTACCGCGAGAGGCAGCAAAAGCACCATCGGTTCCAATAATTCTGTCGCTCCAAACCTCTTTTTTTGAACCATCTTCTAATTCAAAAACACACGTATTTTTGGTTAAATCTAAATCGATACATTTTGCATTAAAGTAAATAGTAATATTGGGATATTCATCGGCTAATTCTATTAATTTAATATTTAATCTTCCGCGCGAAACCGAGTTAATTGCCTGTCCATCTTTGCCATAAGGTTGGTAAGTTAATTCCCCATTTACACTGTGCATCATTCTGCCATACATGGGAATAGCATCACTTAAAATTTCTTTATCTAAACCAATTTTTGAAAGTGCATTTAAGCCACGTGTAGATAAAGCAAGGTTAATAGATCTACCAGCATAAATTTTATTTTTACGCATATCGGGTCTACGTTCAAAAAGGCTCACTTCAAATCCGCGTTTTGCCATGTATATAGCTGATAAAGAGCCTGAAAGACCTCCACCAACAATTGTTACTTTTTCTTGCATTTTATTAAAAATAATTTTGGTAAAAATACCTAAAAACAAATGATTTGAAGTTGATAATTATCAAATTGGGTTATGAAATTGCTTTTTTTATTTTATAACAAATAAAAATAAACTTTAATCATTATTAAACAAGTTATCAAAACAAAGTGCGTATTTTCGCAGTTACTAAACATATACTAAATTTTACTGATGTTTTTGACAAGTACATAAATATTTAATGACTTGCCAAAATCTAGCAGCTAGCAGCCAGCCGCAAAAAAAATGACAAACAATAAAACCGAAAACATTACAGTTTTAGAAGACGAATACATAGAAATTCTAGGTGCTCGAGAACATAATTTAAAAAATATTGATGTAAAAATTCCACGTAATAAATTGGTCACTATAACTGGTTTAAGTGGAAGTGGTAAATCATCGCTAGCCTTCGATACCATTTTTGCCGAAGGACAGCGCAGGTATATGGAAAGTTTTAGTGCGTATGCGCGCCAATTTATTGGTAATATGGAGCGCCCCGATGTAGATAAAATAAATGGTCTTTCACCTGTAATTGCTATTGAACAAAAAACAGTAAACAAGAATCCTCGCTCTACTGTTGGCACCATAACCGAAATTTACGATTTTTTACGCTTGTTATTTGCACGTGCTGCCGATGCTTATAGCTACGAAAGTGGTGAAAAAATGATAAAAATGACGGAAGAACAAATAATTACCGGCATTATTACCCAATTTGAAAACAAAAAAATAAGTATTTTAGCTCCTTTAGTTAAAGGGCGCAAAGGCCATTACCGCGAGCTTTTTGAACAAATACGCAAACAAGGTTACACCAAAGTAAGGCTTGATGGCGAGGTAAAAGAAATAGCGGCTAAAATGCAAGCTGATCGTTATAAAATACACGATATTGAAGTATTAATTGACAGAATTGAAGTACGCAAACCCGATAGAGTGCGAGTTGCAGAAAGTGTAAAAAGTGCTTTAAAAATGGGTAAAGGCACCATGGTTTTGTTAGATAATGAAACAAATCAACCTTACCATTACAGTAAATATTTAATGGACCCCAAAAGTGGTATTAGTTACGATGAACCGCAACCAAATACTTTTTCGTTTAACTCGCCTTATGGAGCATGCCCTACTTGCGATGGGTTAGGTATTAAAAGCATTATAGATGAAAATGCAATTATACCCGATAAAAAATTAAGTATAAATAAAAATGCGTTGGCACCTCTTGGCGAAATAAGAGAAAACTGGACTTTTCTTCAATTACGTGAAATAGCAAAAAGATATAAATTTAGTTTTGCTGACCCTATAGAAAAAATATCGAAAGATGCATTGAATGCCATATTACATGGTAGCGATGAGCCTCTGGTAATTCCATATCAATATGCCAGCGGGTATACACAAAATTACAACAGCCATTGGGATGGATTAGTGCCCATTATTACCAAAAATTATTTAGAGAAAAGCAACGATTCTATTTCAAAATGGGCAGAAGAATTTATGCAGCTACTACCCTGCCCTGATTGTAATGGAGCCAGATTAAAAAAAGAGTCGTTACATTATAAAATTGGCGATAAAAACATTGCTGATTTATCGCAAATGGAAATTACTGCGCTTGGACAATGGTTTAATGAAGAAGTAGATAAATTATTAGATAAAAAACAAACCATAATTGCTGCTGAAATTTTAAAAGAAATTCGAAGCCGTATTCAGTTTTTAATTGGCGTTGGCATTGATTATTTAACTTTAAACTCACCTTCTAAAACATTAAGTGGTGGCGAGGCTCAACGCATACGATTAGCTACACAAATTGGTTCGCAATTAGTAGGAGTTTTATATATTTTAGATGAACCAAGTATTGGTTTACACCAACGCGATAATAACCGATTAATTGACTCTTTAAAATCGCTTCGCGATGTGGGTAATAGTGTAATTGTTGTGGAGCACGACAAAGACATGATGCAAGAAAGCGATTATATTTTAGACATTGGTTATGGAGCTGGTATTCATGGTGGACATATTGCAGCACAAGGAACTTGGGATGAAATTATAAAATCGGATTCCATTACAGCACAATATTTAAATGGTAAAAAACAAATTGAAGTTCCTAAAAATAGGCGTAAAGGCAATGGAAAAAAATTGGTTTTAAAAGGTGCCACAGGCAATAATTTAAAGAATGTTACTGTTGAGTTTCCTTTAGGAAAATTGATTTGTGTTACAGGTGTAAGCGGTAGCGGAAAATCGAGTTTAATAAACGAAACTTTATACCCAATATTGCGTCAGCATTTCTACAACTCGCACCAAAAACCATTGGCGTATAAAGAGTTTAAAGGCATTGAACATATTGATAAAGTAATAGAAATTGACCAATCGCCAATTGGGCGCACACCTCGCAGTAATCCTGCTACTTACGTAGAAGTGTTTTCAAATATTAGAGATTTATATGCAGCTATGCCCGAATCAAAAATCAGGGGTTATAAACCAGGTAGATTTTCGTTTAATGTAAAAGGTGGCCGCTGCGAAACTTGCCAAGGTGCGGGCATGCGCACCATTGAAATGAATTTTTTGCCAGATGTTTATGTAAAATGCGAAACTTGCAATGGCAAACGATATAACCGAGAAACATTAGAGGTAAGGTTCAAAGGCAAATCTATTAACGATGTGTTGGATATGTCGATAGAAGATGCGGTGAAATTTTTTGAAAACACGCCTCAAATTCTTCGAAAAATAGAAGCCATGAACGATGTTGGTTTAGGATATATTACACTTGGACAACAAAGCACAACTTTAAGTGGGGGAGAAGCCCAAAGGGTAAAACTTGCTACCGAATTAAGCAAGCGTGATACCGGAAACACATTTTATATTTTAGATGAACCAAGTACTGGTTTGCATTTTGAAGATGTAAAAGTATTATTGGAAGTAATTCAAAAATTGGTTGAAAAAGGAAATTCAGTGTTGATAATTGAACACAACTTAGATATTATAAAAGTAGCTGACCATATAATTGATGTAGGACCTGAAGGTGGCAAATATGGAGGACAAATATTGTGTGAAGGCACACCAGAACAAATTTGTAAAGAGCCCAAAAGCCATACTGCTAAGTTTTTAAAAATAGAATTAAATTTAAATAGTTCTTCTAAATAAAAACGAAAAAAAATTTATGTCAAATACGGAATCAGTTTCCGTATTTGACATAAAATTTTTTTTATATTTAACTCTAAATCTTTATTTTATATATTTCTTTCCAATTTACTATTGAAGTATTATCAATCTCGGATGATTTTCCAGTATAAACTAAATATGCATTTTTAATATCAGGATTTAATTTTTTCCAATAATTAATTCCTTTTAAATAATCGTTGCTAAAAGTTGTAGCTGTTTTAATTTCAACTGGAATAACTTGCGATGCTTGTTCAATTAAAATATCAATTTCGGTACCTGACCTTTCTCTCCAATAATACAAATTACTTCGCTGCCCATTGTTCAATCGTTTTTTTAATAATTCTAAAATCATTAAATTTTCGAATAATGAGCCACGTAACGGATGAGTATTTACATGCGAATCGTTATCTATTTCGAGTAAGGAACAACACAAACCGGTATCGTAAAAATAAAGTTTTGGCATTTGTGTTAAACGCTTTCCTAAATTATTAAAATAAGGCTGCAATCTAAACGCAATAAAACTTGCTTCTAAAATTCCAAGCCAGCTCATTACCGTTTTTTGGTCAACACCTGTATCATTACTTATGGATGTATAATTTATTTCCTGACCAACTCGTGTAGCGCATATTTTTAAAAACCTTTGAAATAAACCAAGATTTGCTATATTCTTTATTTGTCTTACATCTCTTTCTACGTAAGTTAACAAATAGTTTGGGTAAAAATCTGTGGTATTTATTTTTTTATCGTACAAGCGTGGATAACCTCCATTCAAAATTAATTTATTTAAACTTTGAGAACTAAACTTACTGGCTGCTAATTCGGCAACACTGAAAGGTAACAAATGAATAAAAGCAATTCGGCCGGCTAAAGATTGCGAAACACTTTCTAGTAATAATAAATTTTGAGACCCAGTAATTACAAATAATCCGACTTTATTTGGTTGTGAATCTATTACGCCTTGCAAATACGAAAGTAATTCAGGCACGCGCTGTATTTCATCGAAAATAGCACCTGTTTTATATTTGGCTAAAAATGCACGAGGATCGCTCATCGCCATAATTACATTGTCTTGATTTTCAAAACTGATATACGGTTTTTTGGGAAATAATTCTTTGGCTAAAGTAGTTTTGCCAGACTGCCTAGGGCCAAGTAATCCAATGGCAGGGAATTTCCTTGCTAACTGTTTTATTTTTGCTGAAGCATCTCTTTGAATCATAAAACAAAAATACTATTTTTTGTCAAATACGGAATTGGATTCCGTATTTGACAAAAAATATTTTTATAATTTACTGTTTAGCAATTATTTAAAAAAATTGCTTTTTTTTAAATAATAAAATTACTAAAATAATTTAAATAATAAAATTCCAATTATACAACCGCATACTAAACCAAAATAACCTGCAATTTTATTCAAATCATTACTTTTATTTGGTAAAGGTTTTATTGGTTTTGAATCTTCTAAGTGAAACATTATAGGAATAGTAAAATATACCGCTACTGGCTTGCCCAATTGCATTCCTGGCTTCCATTTAGGCATTAATTTTAAAACGCGTATTACTTCATCGTTAAAAGCTTTAGGTGTTTGACTTAAAATGGTGATTTTGTCCACACTTCCATCTTGCATTATTGCAAAGCGTGCTATTACTTTTCCCGTAATATTATTTTCTTTTTCTTTGATAGGATAATTAACATTTTTACTAATAAAAGCATACAATGCATCTTCACCTCCTGGAAACTCAGGATTTACTTCTGCTTCTAATAAAATTTCCTTTTCTTGGCTTTGCGCAAATGAAAACTGAGCTGAAAACAAAGCAAATAGTAATAATAGTTTTTTCATATTTTTAATTAATAAAAAGTTTAGTTATTTGGGTTTACACTAATCCCCCATCTTGTTAAATTGTTTTTGATAACAATTTTTCAAAGTTAGACTTAACTACAAAGCTATATTAAATATTATCTTTAATAAATTTTTTTATTTTACTTTTTTCTTCATCCCATTTCTTTAACTTATTTCTGATCTCAATCATCTTTACATTTTGCGCCTCAACAGATATATAATGAATTTCATAGATATTATTATTACTTAAGTTTGGTTGACCATATCTGTTATTGAACACTTTTTCTAATCTTTTATTTTTTTTCACCTTTATAAATAATACAATTTTTCAGATTTAAATATTTGCTTGTACTTTCTTTGCAAATGATTGATAAGTGAATAAAATTCTTTTCCTCCCCATTCTGTGTTTATTGATGATAAAAAAACATCAGTAAGATAGAAGCAATCATTTAATTGAAGATAATCAAACCTTATTTTAATAAGACTTTCATAGGCAAAATTTCATGAGTGTTTACCTTCATATTTTTAAGAATGGAATTCATTAAGAAACCAAATTGAACTTGCGCTTCTTCTTCTGTAAATCCTTGTAAATCATAAATTATTGCTTGTAAATTTTTATCAAAAATACGAATTGAGCCTATTTCTACTCAATTAATAACCATATCGTAAGCTTTGGCTCTTACTTTGGCATAATCTTCATTTTTAAAAAGTACACATCTTTTGGCTTAGGCTAGGTTAAGGAATTATGCTTGACAAACCTACGGTCTTATTCTGCATTAAACTCCAATAATGGAAAATCGGTAACCCATAAATATGAGTAGGTATCATTGTTTTTTATACCCAAATTTTTGCCAGTTTAAAGTCTTAGTTCTTTCAGTGAATTGCTATACTGGTGGCATGAAATTAGCTATATTGCTATTTGCTATTCAGTTCAATTTAACATGGTTAATTTATCCATTCGGAAAGTGAAACGGTTATTTAGGAAATTGATATTGTCAAATAATTAAAATTAAACTTAATTCGAAAAACAGGTATGGAAAAAACTTATTTACTAACCAATTCAGTAAACATCGTTTTACTGCTCATTATTACCATCTTGCTGCTAATAGAATTTAACAATAAACTTAAATATTTAATTAATGGCAAACTTATTTCAGAGCACACCATAAATAACTTATTACAACATGCAGCATATCTGGAGAATAAAAATAACCTGCAGTATTATCTTGAAAAAGTTGGGCGGATTATCCGATTTGGATACCAATACAGCCAAAAAATGTCGGTTTCTATTGAGGATGAATTAATATGTTGCGAAGATCTTGTTGCTGCATTTTGCTGCCAACATAAAAAGCATGTAAAGCTAAAATATAGCATTCCTGATACGCTGAAATACAGTAAAATTCCGCCATATACTATTGGGGTATTGATTGAGAATGCACTCAAGCATGGCTTGAACGATAATAAAGAACATGAAATTGAAGTATTGGCAAATAGTAACAATAATTATCATCTTCAGATTTCTTTATCAGGTTATAAGGTCCCTGAAAGAATAGTGATTAGAAAACCAAAAAAAGCCCATGGTTTATTTTATTTGATTAATAGAGTGAGTTATTTTAACTATTTTCATGGATGCAGTTATCTCGATGTTATCTCCGTTAAACAAAATAAACTGTTATTAAACATTGCAAGAACAGCATGAAGGTACTAATTATAGAAGACGAACCTGAGCAGTTATTTGGATTAATTAATTTTTTTAGGAAAGAATTTAGCGAATTTGAAGTAGTTGGACTTAGAGATTTAGAAGCTGCCAAGAAAGCACTAAAGAAAAACGATTTTGATTTGGCCATTTTGGATATCGTAATTAAT
>JBAXCN010000030.1:0-33438 GCA_037141455.1 Bacteroidota bacterium | reverse complement strand
TTCTTTCGTTATCTATATTTCCAAAACGCAATGAGTTCAGTTGCGCAATTGGGCGAGCGCCCATCGAAAAAATATCGCGGTTAATTCCGCCCACACCCGTTGCTGCACCTTGATAAGGCTCAATGGCACTTGGGTGGTTATGGCTTTCTATTTTAAAGCAACAAGCCAATCCATCTCCAATATCAATCAAACCTGCATTTTCTTCACCTGCTTCGGCCAACATTTTTTCACCTTTTTTTGGCAATGTTTTTAACCAAACTATTGAATTTTTATATGAACAATGCTCACTCCACATAACTGAATATATGCTCATTTCGGTAAAAGTGGGGGTGCGGCCTAAAATTTCTTTGATTTTTTCAAATTCTTCTGGTCTAAGACCTAATTGTTGCGCTTGTTCAAGTGTGGCTAAATTGCCCGATGGAATAGATTGGTTCATGTTTTAAAATATTTGCAAATATTTGTATAAAAATGGAAAGCAAGGTTTTTTTTTCTTGAAATATTACATTTATAATAAAAATTATATAAAAAGTTATTAGAATTAATGTTAATAACTATATTTGTGATGGATTTATGAGTAAATTTCTAAATTAATTTATATACTTTATAAAATCGCTTCACAGAAAATTTATTTTCTTTTTCTTCAGTACATAAAAAATTCTTAAACTTATAAAGTTTTACAATTGAATTGATTAATTTTAACAATTATCATTAGATTCCGCAAGATTTAAAAATTAAAATTAATTTGAATTACGATGAAACATTTTTTTACAAAAAAAACATTTAAAACTTTTTTATTTGGTTTGCTTTTATTTTTTTCTGAAGGCATTATTGCACAAACAATTACTACAAATACAATTGTTGGAACTTCCTTTTGTGCGGGTGAATCGTTTAATGTAAGTTACAGTATTACAGGATCTTTTAACAGTCCAAACACTTTTACAGCACAATTAAGTGATGTAAATGGAACATTCAATTCACCAATAAATATTGGACAAGTAAGTTCGATAACAAGTGGAACTATTCCTATAGTTCTTCCATTAAATACCATTTCAGGTTTTATTTACAAAGTTAGGGTAATTGCTAATAATCCATCGATTATTGGTTCAGACAATGGAGCTAATTTAAATATTAATCCATTGCCAGCTGTTAATGCAGGAGTAGATCAAACTGTATGTAGTTCAAGCACTGTAACAATGTCGGCTTCAGTAAATTCTGTTGCTCCATTTATAACTTGGTCGAGCAGTGGAACAGGTTTTTTTAATAATGTAACGGTTTTAAATGCAGTTTATAACCCTAGTTTAGCAGATATTTCAAATGGTTCAGTTATATTAACAATTTCAACAAACGACCCAATTGGACCTTGCTTGGCTGTTAATGATAATATGACTGTTAATTTTTCTAATGCACCAACTGTAAGTGCAGGATTAAATCAGAGTGTTTGTGTAAGAACAAACTCAATAAACTTAACCGGAACTATTGGTGGTTCAGCAACAAGTGCAACATGGTCAACTTCTGGTACTGGTAGTTTTTTAAATAGTGCGTCTTTAAACACAAATTATATACCAAGTGCTGCCGACAAATTAGCTGGAAACGTAATATTATCTCTAACAACTAATGATCCAATTGGACCATGTAATGCAACTGTAAGTTCATTGACTATTACTTTTACTCCCGTTGCAACCGTAAATGCTGGTATTGATGAAACCATTTGTGAAAATGACAATATAACTTTGACAGGTGCAACTTCAGCTGTGGGTGGCACAAGAACATGGAGTACATTAGGTTCAGGTACTTTTAATAATGCATCTCAACTATTTCCTACTTATTTTCCAAGTGTAGCTGATAAAAATGCTGGTTCAGTTAAATTAATATTAACAATAAATAACATTAATAACTTATGTGAAAATGGTTCTGACACCATGACTTTAAACATTAATAATCAAGCAACTGTTTTCGCAGGTAACGATATTCGAATTTGCTCAAGCAGTAATGGTAACATTCCTTTATCTGGCAACTTTGGGGGATCAGCTAGTTTTATAAATTGGTTTGCTTTTGGATCGGGAAGAATTGATTTAATTAATGACCCCAATACTTTTTATATTCCTGGACCAAATGATAAAATACAAGGTTCAGTAATGATTACATTAACTACAAATGACCCATTGGGTCCATGTGGCCCCGTTGTTGATACATTGATAATTACATTTGATTCTGTTGCAACTGTTAATGCAGGACCTGATCAAACTATTTGTGAGAACGGCTCAGCAAATTTAAATCCAAGTTTGTCTGGTGCAGCAAATTCAGGAACTTGGACTTCTTCGTTCGACCCATCGTTTGTATCCTCTAATCCCAAAGCCATTTTTACACCAAATGCTGAAGACATTGCAAGAGGAAATACTAGATTGACTTTTACAACTAATGATCCTAATGGTGCATGTCCGGCAGCAAAAGATTCAATAAACATTACCTTTAATAGTTTGCCTACAGTTTTTGCAGGATTCGACCAAAATGTTTGTTCATTAACTCCCTCCATTTCTATTTCAGGGTCATTTGATTCTCCTGCAACAAGTTCATCTTGGACAACATCTGGAACTGGGACTTTTGCCAACAGATTCAATGTTAGCACAACCTATATACCAAGTGCTGCTGACAGAAATAGTGGTTCAGTAACTTTAACATTAACAACCAATGATCCAGCTGGACCATGTGGTCCTGTTTCTGATTTTTCGATAATTACATTGAGACCAGTAGCTACTGTTAATGCTGGAAATGATACTACATTTTGTGAAACTAGTACTATTGTACTAAGAGGTACACGTTCAGTTACCGCTGGAAATATCACATGGAGATCAAGCGGAACGGGGACTTTTATTAGAGGTGCATCTTTAACACCAACTTATGTTCCAAGTAGTGCCGATATTACTAATGGTTTTGTAACAATTACTTTAACCAATTTTAATCCAAACGATGAATGCTTTAATGCTACTGATTCTATGATTTTATCATTGAGTAGAGCAGCAACAGTAAATGCAGGAGGAAATTTAATTGTTTGTTCAAATGTAAATAGAGTGCCTTTAAATGGTTCATTTGGAGGAGCAGCAGCATCTGTTAATTGGATTACTTTGGGAACAGGAACATTCGAAAATTCATCAATTCCTATTACGGCTTATATTCCAAGTGTTGCAGATAAAGCCAATGGATTTGTAAGATTGGTATTGCGTTCTAATGATCCAATTGGACCATGCGATGCCAAATCAGATACAATTCAAATAACAATTAATCTTTTAGCTACAGTAAATGCTGGTGCAGACCAAACAATTTGTAGCAACGATAATATAACTTTACTTGGAAGCAGTACAGCCACAAGTGGCAATAGAGTTTGGTCAACTACTGGAACTGGAACTTTTAACAATAATTCAATTTTATTTCCAACTTATTTTCCAAGTAATTTGGATAAACAAATAGGCAGTATTAAGTTAATACTAAACAATATAAATTTAAATGATGCGTGTGCAAATGCTTCAGATACAATGGTGTTAACTATCAATAATGAAGTAATGGTAAATGCTGGAGTTCAAATTTCTTCTTGTTTAAGCTCAAGTTCTGTACAATTGAATGGAACTATTGGTGGATCAGCAACATCAGGAGCCTGGACAACAAGTGGTAGTGGAACTTTTGACAATGCAAATTCATTAAGTGCAAATTATTCACCAAGTATAGCCGATAAAAACAATGGATTTGTAAGATTGGCGTTAACTACTAACGACCCGTTAGGTCCTTGTGTTTCAAAAACTGACTCATTAACAGTATTTTTTGATCCAATTGCAACAGTAAATACTGGAATAGATCAAATAATTTGTGCAAATACTTCAGCCAGTGTTTCAGCAATTGTAGGCGGTTCGGCATCATTTGGAGTTTGGACATCATCGAGCAACAGTAATTATATTGGATTTAACTCAACTACCATTTATACACCTACTACAACAGATATAAATAATGGATTTGTCACATTAACATTTACAACAAATGATCCTTGGGGTCCATGTGGAGTGGCAAAAGATTCAGTACAAATTACAATTAATCAACAAGCAAGTGTTAATGCTGGAATTGATCAAATTGAATGTACTATAACGCCAATAGTTAATATTTTTGGTTCAATTGGAGGTTCTGCAAGTAGCGCACTTTGGAGTACTTTAGGAAGTGGAACCTTTGGTAATGCTTCAGATTTAAATACTAACTATACACCTAGTATAACCGATAAAAATAATGGATTTGTAAGATTAGTATTAACCTCAAATAACCCTTTGGGTCCTTGCGAACAAGTGAGCGATACAATGCAAATAACATTTAATCAGTTAGCTTCAATTGATGCAGGTCCGGACCAAACCATTTGTAGCAACGATAATATAACATTTTCTGGTACTACAAATGCAAGTTCAGGTATTATAAATTGGTTTTCAAACGGAGATGGAATATTTAATAATACTAATACTTTATTTCCTACCTATTTTCCTGGGGTTAATGATAAACTTAATGGAAATGTAATTATTACTTTTTCTAATTCTGATATTAATGATGCTTGTGTCAATGTTGCTGATAACTTAATTTTAAATATTAATCAAGAGGTGATCGTTTCAGCAGGTTCAAGTTTAAATGTATGTGAAAAAGAAATTGATATTAAATTAAAAGGAAGTATTGGAGGATCTGCAACTAGTGCAACTTGGAGTTCAAGCGGAACAGGAACGTTTAATAATGCTAACCTACTAAATGCTATTTATACACCAAGTATTGCAGATAAATTGAAAGGATCTGTTCTGTTTTTATTAACTTCTAACGATCCTATTGGACCTTGTATCGCTAAAACTGGGCTTGTTACTATTACCTTCGACCCAGTTGCCAAAGTTGATGCGGGAATTAATCAAAATATTTGTTCGGATGAAAATGCAATAATATCTGCTAAATTAGAAGGTGCCGCAACATTTGGTTCTTGGACATCTTCTACCAATTCTTCATTTATTTCATTTAATACTAATACAACATATATTCCTTCACTTAATGAATTAACTAATGGATTTGCAATACTTACATTTACAACTAACGATCCATTTGGCCAATGTAGTTCGGAAAAAGACTCAATTCAAATTAACTTTAACCAAGCAGCTTCAGTTGATGCTGGCAGCGATCAAAGTGTATGTGTCAGCGAACCTACTATCAATTTATCGGGTTTAATTGGCGGATCAGCAAGCAGCTCAACTTGGAGAAGTTTAGGAAGTGGCACATTTGTAAATGCAACTAATTTAAATACGGCCTATATTCCAAGTGCAGTTGATAAAACTAATGGATTTGTAAAATTAATATTAAGTACAGATGACCCAGTTGGACCATGCGATTTAAAAACTGATACTTTACAAATTACATTTAATCCTTTAGCAATTGTAAATGCTGGCTTAGATAAAACAATTTGTAGTAATGATAATATAACATTGTCTGGAGCAAGTTCAACAAATAATGGTAACAGAGTTTGGTCAACAACTGGAACCGGAAGTTTTAATAATAACTCTATTTTATTTCCAACTTATTTTCCGAGTAATGCTGATAAACTATTGGGTAACATAAAAATAATTTTAAACAATATTAGTTCAACTGATTTATGTGCAAATGCAACAGATACAATGGAGTTAACAATAAATTCCGAAACTACAGTTAGCGCTGGAAATACAATTGCTATTTGTGCAAGTTCAAACTCTATACAATTAAATGGAACAATTGGAGGATTGGCAACTTCAGGAACCTGGACAACAAATGGAAGTGGAACTTTTGACAATGTAAATTCATTAAATGCAAATTACTTTCCAAGCATAGCTGATAAAAACAATGGATTTGTAAGATTGGCATTAACTACTAACGACCCTATAGGTCCATGTGTTTCAAAAACCGATTCATTGACTATCAACTTTGACCCAATTGCAACAGTAAACGCAGGAATAGACCAAACAATATGTTCTAATACATCAGCAATTATTTTATCAGTAATTGGAGGTTCAGCATCATTTGGTGTGTGGACATCATCTAGCAATACTAGTTATTCTAACTTTAACTCAACAACCAATTATACACCTACAACAGCAGAAATAAATAATGGATTTGTTGTATTAACATTTACAACAAATGATCCTTGGGGTCCATGTGATGCTGCAAAAGATTCAATACAAATAATAATAAACCAACAAGCAATTGTTTCAGCAGGAACTGATCAAACTGTTTGTGTAATAACACCTTCAGTAAATTTATCAGGTTCAATTGGAGGTTCAGCAACTAGCGCGACTTGGAGCAGTTTAGGAAGTGGAACTTTTGGAAACACATCAATATTAAATACTACTTATACACCAAGTAATACAGACAAAGCAAATGGATTTGTTAGATTAGTTTTAACAACTGATAATCCAACTGGCCCATGCGAACAAAATACAGATACTGTTCAAATAACATTTAATCAATTGGCTACTATAAATGCTGGGGCAAACTTAACTATTTGTAGCAATAACAATGTTACTTTAGCAGGTTCTAGTTCGGCAACTAGCGGAAATAGAGATTGGTTAACGACCGGTACAGGATTTTTTAGTAATAGTTCAATTTTATTTCCAACTTATTTTCCTAGTCCAGCTGATATTTTAGCAGGAAGTGTTGAATTAATTTTAATAAATAGCAGTTTTACAGATGTTTGTTTAAATGTTTCAGATACCATGACATTGTTTTTTAATCAAGAAGCAACTGTTGATGCAGGAAATAATATTAATGTTTGTATAAATACTATAAATATTAATTTAAATGGCAATGTTGGAGGCTCGGCTACTAGTGCTACTTGGAGTACAAATGGGACAGGAACTTTTAATAATGTTAACAGTGTAAATGCAATATATACTCCTAGTTTGGCTGATAAATCGAATGGTTTTGTAAGATTAGCTTTGACTACCAATGACCCAGTTGGACCTTGTAACGCAAATAGAGATTCTGTTACAATAACTTTCGATGCAATTGCAACTGTCGATGCAGGTTCTGATCAGGTTTTATGTTCAAATTCAACTACTACCATTTCAGCTACTATAGGTGGTTCGGCTTCATTTGGAACATGGACTTCAGAAAATACAAGTACTTACATTTCATTCAATACCACTACTAATTATATTCCAAATATAACCGATTTATCTTTTGGTTCAGTTAAATTATATTTTACCACCAACGATCCTGCTGGTGCATGTCCTGCTGTTAAAGACTCATTAGTTTTAAGTTTTAATCAATCAGTATATGTTTTTGCGGGTTTCGATTTCAGTGTTTGTAATAGTTCATCAACCTTTAATTTAAATGGTTCAATAGGTGGTTCGGCTTCAAGTTCATATTGGAGAACTTTGGGCTCAGGTTCATTTAATGATACTAATTTATTAAACGCAACTTATTTCCCTAGTTTAGCTGATAAAAGTAATGGTGTTGTTTTACTTGTATTAACTACAAACGATCCAAGTGGCCCTTGTGGATTAGCTATTGATACAGTAGTTGTTTCATTCAATTCTTTAGCCATTGCTGATGTTGGACCAGACTTAACAATTTGCGATAAAGACAATATTTCTTTAAATGCAACAATTAATGTATCAACAGGAAGCAGAACTTGGACATCAAGCGGGTCGGGTTTTTTTAATAATAACTCGCTATTAACACCAACTTATTTCCCTAGTAATAGTGATAAGAGTGCTGGAAACGTTTTAATAATATTTAAAAACTTCAATATCTCGGATGCTTGTAATAATGTGTCAGATACTTTGGTTTTAAATATAAATCCATCGCCAATTGTAAATGGTGGACTTGATAAAAATGTTTGTATTAACGACACCTTTATTAGTTTATTTGGTTCAATAAATGGAGGTGCTTCTAGTGCTTATTGGAAAACAATGGGTTCAGGAACCTTTAACGATACCAATTCTTTAACTGCAAATTATACTCCATCACTTAACGATAAAATTACTGGTTTTGTAAATTTAGTTTTAGTTTCAAACGACCCTATTGGACCTTGTAATTTTATAACTGATACCATGAAAATTAACTTTACACCATTGCCATTAATAAATGCCGGGCTCGACCAAGAAATATGTGAAGGTGGAAGTGTATTGTTAAATGGTTCTTATAACAATTTAATTTCAGTTGGAAAATGGACTTCTAACACAGATAAATTCTTTAATTCATTTGATTCAATTACTATTTATACTCCAAATATTACTGATATAACAAACGGTTTTGCAATTTTAAATTACAAAGCAATTAATGTAAGTGGAAACTGTGCTTTGGCAGAAGACAGTGTTTTAATAACCATTAATAAAATACCAACTGCCAATGCGGGAATTGACCAAGTATTATGCAAAAATGTATCTGCTATTAGTTTATCTGGTTCTATTGGTGGAGGAGCTTCTGCACCATTATGGGTTGCAATTAATGGTTTAGGAACTTTTGATGACCCAACTGCATTTAATACTATTTATAGACCAAGTGCTGGTGATTTATTAAACGATTCTATTGTATTTACATTAACAACTGATGATCCAAATGGATCATGTTTTGCCGCTTTTGACGATATTGTTGTAAAGTTTAAAGATTCAACTGTTAGATTTACGAGTCAAATATTATTTCAATCTTGCGATTCTGCAATAGTTGAATTTACCAACAATACATCTGGTTCGGGAAATACTTATACTTGGGATTTTGGGGACAATACATTTAGCAACGACACAAATGCAATTCATACTTATTATAGAACTGGTTTATTTGATGTAAAATTGAAATTAAATGCTTTAAACGGATGTGAAGACAGTTTAACTTTACCTATTAATATAAACGGATTGAAACCAAAAGCTAATTTTTCAATTAATAATTTAAACCAATGTAAGTTTGGTAGTAATTATATTTATAATAATACTTCGGTTATTCCAAGCAATTTATGGATAGTAGCTAGTTTATGGGATTATGGTGATAATACTAACACCACGGCTACCTTTCCAAACGCCAAAAAATATAGTGCTTCAGGGAGTTATAATGTAAAGCTTATCATTATAGCTTCAAATGGTTGTATTGATTCAGTAACAAAAACTATTAATGTACTTCCGGGGCCTCAAAAACCAACAATTACAGTACTTCCTGGACTTGTTCTTTCAACTAATGATGGAGTATCTCATCAATGGTTTTTAAACGGAAATATTATAACTGGAGCAACAAATAAAACTTACAATACAAGTTCATATGGTTACTATAAGGTAAGGGTTGATAGTGCAAATGGTTGCAGTGAAATAAGTGATGATTTCGAATTTAAATTCACTGCAGTAAAAGAAAGAAATTTAAGCAATAGTTCACTGGTTATTTATCCTAATCCATCTAATGGAATTTTTAAAATAGAATCGGATTTAACTAATTTAGATTTTATAGTTTATGACATAAATGGTAAAGAAATTATAACAGGTAAAAAAACGCTTAAAACACAGCTTTTAGATTTAAATGAATTTAATAGTGGCGTTTATTTAATTAAACTCTTTAATAACGAAGCGCTATTTATAAAACGAATAATAAAGAACTAATTAAAAAAAAGTCAATAATTTATTTTATTGACTTTTTTTATTAATACACTGTATTTTAGATACATAAATAAATTAAATTTTATTAATTAATTATGTAAATAAACTATGAGATTTAAAAAACTAAATTTGGCTCACGATTTGTATCAATCAAAATAAAAAATATTATGAAACGATTTAGTTTAATTCCATTGCTGTTTTTATTTTCATTTATTTCAAATGAAACATTTCAACAAACAGAACTTGATAATGTATTAGCCAAAAATAAAAAAGTAAATAATGCTTATACATATGGCGAAAAGCTAACTTACAGAGTTCATTATGGCCCTTTAGATGGAGGAAAAGCTTACTTTAGTGTAGAACCAACCCCTCAAATAGTAAATAACAGAAACACTTATTATGTAAAGGTTCATGGAAAATCGGCAGGTTTGGTAGATATGATGTTTAAAGTAAAAGATGAATTTGAAAGTTATATTGACCAAGAAGCATTGGTTCCTTTAAAAGCAATTAAAAAAGTAAAAGAAGGAAAATATACGGACAGTGATTTTATTATTTTTGATCATGCTAACAAAATTGCATCTGGTAAAAGAGGTAAAACTGAAATTGTAACCAATACACAAGATATAATTAGTGCCATTTATTATGCCAGATCTATGGATTTAACAAATGCAAAACCGGGTGATGTATTTCCAGTTCCTTTTTACTTAGATGGTAAAACTTATGAACTTAGATTTAAATTTGATGGAAGAGAAGTAATTAAAACCAATTTGGGTACATTCAAAACCATAAAAGTTAAACCACAATTAATAGAAGGTAGGGTTTTTAAAGATAACGATGCCCTTACTTTATGGGTAACTGACGATGACAATAAAATTCCGTTAAGAGTTGAAAGTGACATATTTGTTGGAAGTGTTAAAGCCGATTTGGAGGAATTTAGTGGTCTTAAAAATGCATTGTCATCAAAAATAAAATAAAAAAAAGGGATTAGTTTTAAAAAAACTAATCCCTTTTTTATTGCAATAAATTTGAAGCTTAATTATTGAATTACTATTTTTTTATAGCTTGTTTTATTTCCTACATTTAACTGTAAAATATAAATGCCTACTTTTAAATTATTAAGTTCCAAATTTAAATTTTGAATACCTGAGCTCAAGTTATTTTCATAAACAGTTTCCGAATGTTTACCATCTAAACTTATAATATTTATTGAAACATTGTTATTTTCATTGTTATTGAAACTAACTAATACATTTTTAGTTAGAGGGTTTTGAAATACTGTAAATTGGGTATTGCCATTGTTTTCGGCAATATTTGTACCTGTAGCTTCTTGCACTGTAAACACTTGCTTGCTTACATTTGAAAATCCGTTAACAAATGCACCATAAAAATTAATTGCACCAGTTCCTTTCGCAGGAGCTGTCCAGCTAAAAGTCCAAGTACTAGGATTAGTAGTTTTAGCTGAACTATGGGTTACATACTTTGAACTAACTATTTTATTTCCTGCACCAGCAGCAATAGTTCCCATTAAAGTTCCATCGTTGTTTTGAGGCGAAACTTGAAATCCTTTTCGTACACCTCCACCAGTAATATTTACTGTTATAGTATAAGTAGTTGAAGGAACATATCCGGTAGTTGGAACATCACTAGTAATTACGTTGTTTGCATCAGTTGGAGTCACACCATGGCATCCACTTGATCCACATGTTTGCCCATCGGCAGGAGAACCAGTTCTTCCTGCAGGGGCACCAACAGGATTAGAATTTAAAAAGTTGTTAGTGCAAAAAAAAGTTGCGCCAATTAATAATGATAATGTAAAAGTTTTTTTCATTTTTTATATAATTTGTTTGCGAATAAATAATTTTTTTATGTAAGATTTTTTTAATTTAAATAAAATGAAAATAAAAAGTGATTTTCTTATAAATCAATTGGCCAAGAAAAATAAAACTTAGCACCTTTGCCTTTTTCCGATTCTAGCCATACTTTACCACCTTTATCTTCTACTATTTTTTTAACAATTGCCAATCCAACACCAGTACTTTCAAACGAATCTCTTGATTGTAATGTTTGAAAAATTACAAACACCTTTTCGTGAAATTGGCTTTCAATTCCATCTCCATTATCAGATACACAAAACTCGTAAAAGCCTTTATTTTTTTTATAAGTAATTTTTATAAAAGGGTTTTGATTTTTATTATATTTAATAGCATTACTTATGTAATTACTAAAAATCTGTTCAAATGATATTTTTTCAGCATTTATAATAGGTAAATTTTCAGGTATTAATATTTTAAAATTGTTTGGAACACCAATAGAATCTATTAACTCTTCTAATAATTGTTTTAAATCAAAACTTACCATTTCTTGTTTAATTCTTCCTGCTCTCGAATAGTCTAAAATGCCATTTATAAGCATTTCCATTCGTTTTACTCTTCCCCTCATTAAATCAAAACTTTCTTTTACTTCGGCTTCTATTTTTCCACCTAAATCTTCTTCTATAAACAAAGACAAGTTATTTATACCTCGCAATGGGGCTTTTAAATCGTGTGAAACAATATAAGCAAATTGATCTAACTCTTTATTTTTAAGTTCCAATTCTTCTGCATATTTTTTAAGTTTTCTTTCCGCTTCTTTTTCCTTAGTTATATCCTGAAAAATACCCCTAATGCTTTTAATATAGTTATTTTCAATTATAGGAACGCCTTTAGTTCTTACTTCTAATTCATTGCCTTTTGATGTTGTTATTTTTGCTTCAATTTCAAAAGGTTCTGCATTTTCAATGGCTTTTTTAAATTTTTCAATTACCAATTGTTTGGTATCGTCAGTATAAAAATCGTATGAGTGAGCAATAGTTGGAACATAATCAAAAGGAAGTTCATGAATATTATACATTTCTTTGCTCCATTTAATTTTTCTTTCTATCCTGTTTATTTCCCAACCACCAACTTTTGCAATTGTTTGAGATTCTTCTAATTCTTGTTGAGCTGTTAATATTTTAAGTTCATTTAATTTACTTTCAGTAATATCAAAATCAACCCCAATCATTCTTATTGGAGTTCCATCTTCTTTTCTAAAAGTTTTTGAATAAACTGCTACATATTTTATATTTCCATTGCTATCAAAAATTCTAAAATCGTCAATATATTCACCTAATCCCTTTAATGCATTTTCAATTCCTTTATTAACTTTATCTACATCATCTGGGTGTAAAGTTTTTTCAAAAGCTTCATAATCACCAGTAAAATCTTCCTGGTTAATATCAAAAACTTTATACATTGATTGATCCCAAATAAGAATATTTTGCTCTATGTTCCAATCCCAAATACCTAAATTAGCTGAGGTAATTGCTAAAGTTAATCGCTCTTCACTTTCCTTTAATTTATTTTCCGAAAGCTTTCTTTCAGTAATATCTAAGCCAAATCCAATAATGTTTACTACTTCATCATTTTCATTTTTTACAGGAAACATTCTTCTCAACATCCAATTTTTTTCGCCTTTTTCATTTAATATCGATTCTTCAATTTCAAATTGTTTTTTTGAATCTAATACTTCATTAAAAAGTTTCCTTCTTTTATCTGCTAATTCAATTGGTTTATTCCTAAAATTACAGTAATCATAGTCGTCTTTTCCTATAATCCAATTTCTTATTTCATTATCTTTTATACTTAGTGGATTAGCAAATAAATATTTATGCTCTTTATCAAAAAAAACCACATCGGCTGGTATTTTATTTAGTATTTCTACATAAAATTCTTTTAGTTTTTTACCTTCTTCTTGTGCCTTTTTTCTTTCTGTAATATCGCGCGAGTTTATAACTATGCCATTTATACCTGGCAGTTCTAATAAATTATTTACAATTGCTTCAATATAAATCCAATTGCCATTTAGGTGTTTAAACCTAAATTCAACTGCGTCAGAAACACCTCCATTTTGAATTCTTTTTTCAAATTCATAAGTAACTTTTTCAATATCATCGGGGTGTATAAATTGAAATATCGAGTTTCCAATAATATCCTTTTCGCTATATCCAAAAATTCGGAAAAACGATGGACTTTCATAAACAGTGTTTCCGTCTGGCTTTAATATTGTAATTATATCGCTAGAGTTTTGAACCAATGTTCTAAAGCGGGTTTCGCTTTCTTGAAGTTTATTTTCAATTATTTTTTTATCAGTAATATCATTAATAAATACTATTATTCTTTTTAAATTATTATTTTCATCAAGAACAGGGTTATAGCTTGCTGTAAGCCATATATTATAGCCAAATTTGTTTGACCATTTAAACTCGTTATTGTCAGTTTTTCCAGCTATTATATTTTCCCACGATAAATTAAAAATATTTTCTGATTGCTCTTCTTCTTTTATAAAAATTAAATATGATTTTCCAATCAGTTCTTCTTTGGTATATTTTATTAAATTTAAAAATATATCATTTACTTCAATTATTTCTCCTTTGGTATTAAACTCTATTACAGCAGTTGTTCTGTTTATTGCACTTAAAACCTCGGCTAAGTTTTTTTCACTTTGTATCAGCTTTTCTTCTAAAATTTTTCTTTTAGAAATATCAAATCTTATTGCAATGTATTGGTGAATTTTTCCTTCATCATTGTATAATGGAATTATATTAGCATTGGTCCAGTAAAATGTACCATCTTTCCTTTTGTTTCTTATTTCACCTTGCCAAACTTTTCCATTACTTATGGTTTCCCAAATGTTTTTAAAAAATTCTTTAGAATGGTATCCGGAATTAACAATATTATGATTAAACCCTATTAATTCATGAACAGAATAGCCAGAAATTTCACAAAAATTTTGATTGGCAAGAATTATTATTCCTTTTAAATCAGTTAATGAAATTATTGCTGATGTATCAACTGCTGCTTTAAATTCAGCTAATTCCTTAAACGACTCTTTTGAACTTAATTCTAAAGTTCTTTCTAACTGATTATAGTCGTTTTGAAATGAAGAATAACTTGAGTCTACTAATTCTATAAACGCTAAAATATCTTTCGAAAACTGGTGGTTTTCTCCAAACATTTTATTTATTTGTCGTTTAAGTAATCTAAGCATTTAACAAAGTTATTAAGTTAATTAGATTTCTTTAAATGTTGTAATTGTCATGGTTTGATTATGCAATTCGCATTTGGCATCTTTCGAAAAAGGCGAAATTTCACCATATGAATAAAATCCACAAAGAGTGGTGTTTGGTCCTAATATTTCTTTTACTCCTTCTAACTCTTCTTCAATAAGTTGTTTTAAAACTAATTTCCTTCCTACACAACTAATTAAAATTGCCAAGTCGGGGTTATTATTATTTTCATTAGTTAAAGTGCTTTTTGCTGCGCCAACTGCACCATCAATCAATCTATCAAAGTTTGCTTTCATTAATCTAACATAGGAACCAACAGGAATATCACCAGCAAAAGTCAACGATTGATTTTCTTCATTTACTGCTAAAATTGTTCTAACAATTGGGTCATCTCCTTGTGTTATTCTTAAATTTAATGGAAATAAAAGCCCAGAGGCAGGAAGTTCGTTTGAATATTGTTCCCCTAAAAACGATTTATAAAGGGCCAAAGCTGGCTTTCCATCAAGTTCGTATAAAATATTGTTTTCTGATTTTGAAACCAATCTTTCAATTCCAAAACTATCCCAACCGCCCATTGAACCATAACCTATTTTTAAGTGTGAGCCATAAAATCCAATTGCAGCAATTTTTTTTGATTTAACCTCACATTTATTATTTAAAATAAAAGTTTCTTTAAAACTAGCTCCATCTCCTGCCAAACCACCAGTAACACTTATACCATCAGGCAAGCTATCTCTAAGGCCTTTAACCAATTCCGATCCATTAACATTTAACCCATCTGATAATACAAACACATGGGTTAAGTTATCTTTATTTAAAGTATCAATTAAATATTTTCCTGCTTCAAAGCTATCTTCAACCGAATCAATAACTTTACTAACATACTTTACAGTTGTTTTTTCAAATTGAATGGCCGTTGCAATTATGGTATTGTCATAAACATTGGTTCCTAAAATTTCACCTGCAGTAGAGCTTCCAATAAAAATAGCACCTTCAAATAACTTTTTTAATTCAATAAAATTATCACTGTTTTTTAAATTTTCTGTAGATCCAAAAACTATAACTAAGCTTGCATTTTTTAATATTTCTACCCCGTTTTCGAAACTCCAACCTGAAGATGGTATAAATTTATATTGAGCTATATTCATTGGTTTGAAAATATTATTTCAAAAATATTTATTTTAAATTAAAGCAAACCATTTTAAAAATTAAGTTTTAAAGTATAAATCGCCAAGTGTATAGTTTTCGCATTCAGCATTTGAAAGCAAAGTCAAATTGTTATTAAACAACCCGTAAGCCTTGTAACCAATAGGTATTAATAGATTTAAAATAAACTTTCTGTTTTCTGCAGTACTTATTTCTATTTGTATTAAAGGTTTAAACTTTGCTATAGTATTTAACAAATGTGGAAACAATTGAATTTCGTATCCTTCTACATCACATTTTATAAAATCGAGCTGAGTAAGATTACTAAATAATTCATCTGGAATTTTCATTTCAGCTTCAAAAGTTTCAAAAGCAGAATTATCATTTTTGTTATCTAAAACATGGGTTAAGCCGTGCCTAAAAACACCATCAATAACTGGTGTTCCCATTTTTATTTTAGTATTTTCAGCACCTAAAGCAGTTTGTAAAAGTGTAATGTTTTTTAATGCAAACTTATGTGCATTTCTTTTAAAAACATTGGCAAATAACGGAACAGGTTCAATGGCAAATACTTTCCCTTTTACACCACTTAGTTTCGAAATATTTGTACTGTAATAACCAACATTTGCACCAATATCAATACTCACAAATTCAGGTTTAATAATTTTTTTTAAGTAAAACAACTCTGGATATTTATTTTTTAATAAGCCACCATTTGTTAAACGTAAATATATATCGCTTACAATAGATAAATAACCTTCAAGGCCAAATATCTTTAATAAAAAGGTTCTTATTGTTTTTTCAATCATGGCTTATTTTACCTCTTCAAAATCAACATATTCACCCAAGTTCGATTTATTGCTGCTTGGTTGTTGTTTTGTTGAAGAATTTTTTGTTTTATTTATTTTAATATCACTTTCGTCACCAATATTATCGTTATTATTTTGGTTTTGAGTATTTTTTTTAAAATTTAACAATGTTCCAAAAATAAATCGAGTAACGGAATAAAAAAGAAATAGATATACTAAGAATTTAAACATTTTTTTTATATGGAAATTTATAACTAAGCAAAAATGATACAATTTTTTTAAAGAAGTAGCAATTATTTGGTTTTTATAACACCTTTATTAATTAAAGCGTTGGTAATAGGCATATAATAAAAAGTTTAAAACAGTGCTATTTTGTCTATATTCTTGACATCAAATATCTTTGTTATTTCAAATTGGGTTATTTTTTTTCAATTAATTTGTAAAGCTCATCCAACTTTGGAGTTAAAATAATTTCAGTTCTTCTATTTTTTGCTTTTCCCTCAGCTGTTTCGTTACTTACTTTTGGCATGTATTCACTTCTGCCTGCTGCAGTTAATCTTTTTGGATTTACTTTGCTTACATCACTCAAAATTCTAACAATATTGGTAGCTCTTTCGGAACTTAATTCCCAATTATCTTTAAAATTGATAGTGCTTCGCAATGGCACATTATCTGTATGTCCCTCTATTAAAATATCAATTTCTAAATTTTTATTAAGTACATCAGCTAACTTTTTTATGGCCTCTTGTCCTTTTTCTTCTATGTCTGCACTCCCCGATTTAAATAGTAATTTATCGCTTAATGAAACATATACTTTCCCGTTTTTCATTTCTACGGTTAATTCATCCCCACTAAAACTTAGTAATGCTCTTTTAACAATATCGTTTAATGCATTTGTTATGGAATCTTGTCTTCTAATTATCGCTTCTAATTCAGCTAATTTTCTTTCTCTAGCCGATAACATTTCTTCTTTTTGTTGTAATGCTGTATTCAGTTGCTCTGTTTTGCTTAACGATGCTTTTAATAAATCAGAATAACGTGTGTTCATTTCGTCATAATCAGTTTGCAAGCCTTTGTGTTTTCGGTTAAGTTCGTTGTATCGGTAAAGTAAATCAATGTAAGTTGAATCTAATTTGCGGTAATCAATCCCGCGTTGAGTTGTATCTTGGTTAAACAAAACATTGATGGTATGTAAAGTATCTCTTTGCGATGTTGCAGTTTTTAACCGTTTACTCATAAAAAAATTATGCGATTTTTGTTTAAATCCTTTTGGGTTTTGTATGACTCCTTTTGGATCTTCTACTTGAGCAAATATTGGTAATGTGCATATAAATAATAATGCAAATGCAATGCAGTTTTTCATGGTATTTTTAGTAAATATATAAAAAGCAAAATACAACTTATGATTTTGTAATAGCAAAACTTCATGAAACCAATTTATCAAGATATTTTGTTATTAGAAATGAATTATGGACAATATTTAATGGGCAATGAGCAATATACAATGGAAAATATGCAAATAATTAAAATCCTAATTCAACTAACTAATCAACTTATTAACTCCATTAACTTTTCTTATTACAGAAAAATACAGTAAAATATGCAAAACAAAACATTACTAATTTTAGTTAATAATGATACATTTGCCTTGCAAAAAAATATTCATAAAATAAATTTAAACTTTAAAAAACAATAAAAAATTATGTCATTCGAATTACCAAAACTTACTTACGAATACACTGCGCTAGAGCCAAACATTGATGCTCGCACTATGGAAATCCACCACAGCAAACACCACCAAGCTTATGTTACCAATTTAAACAATGCCATTGCAGGAACTGATGGAGAAAACTTGAGTATTGAAGAAATTTGTAAAAATATTTCTAAATATCCAATGCCTGTTCGCAACAATGGTGGTGGACATTTTAACCACAGTTTCTTTTGGAAAATTATAGGACCAAATGCAGGTGGAAGCCCAAGTGGAAAATTATTAGATGCCATTAATGCCGACTTAGGTGGAATGGATAAATTTAAAGAAGAATTTGCAAAAGCAGCCACTACCCGTTTTGGCTCGGGTTGGGCTTGGTTATGTGTGAAAGAAGGTAAATTATGTGTATGTTCTACTCCAAATCAAGACAATCCGCTAATGGATATTGCTGAATGCAAAGGAACTCCAGTTTTAGGATTGGATGTGTGGGAACATGCTTATTACTTACATTACCAAAACCGTAGACCGGATTATATTGCTGCATTTTGGAATGTAGTTAATTGGGCTGAAGTGGAGAAAATATACGAAGCTGCGTTATAGTTTTTATACTAAATACTTTTAAAAAGCTGTCTCAAAATATTTTGAGGCAGCTTTTTTTTAACTATAGTTTAAATGGACTTTACTTTTTAGGCACGTTTCTAGAGAAACTTTATTAATTATAAATCCGGTGAACGCTTAGTTAACTATACAGATGGCATACTGTATTTACTCTTGCCTATAAGTTATTTGTATTAGAGTGGTTTAATTAAAAACGTTTTACTTTTTTTTGGATTTATAACCCCAGCCGTCAGTGATGGCGTAACTAAACGCGGCTACAAATAAAAAAGTGATAAGTCCAGCGAAGTATGGTATAAAATCAATCATTTTTATTGTTTTTTAACAGTTTCAAATAAATACCAAAACTTAAAATACTAGGAACCCAAAGTCCAATGAAAATTGCTTGATTAGCATTTCCGTTAAAAAACAATATTTCCGAATAAATTAAAGAAAGAAATGCTGAAATAAAGAGTAATTTGTCTGTAAGTGTGAATTTTTTTAACATGATGATTAACAATTTTGTGACCTACTAGTAAGGCTTTTCGGTATACGCCCCGTTTTTCTGAGTGGTCTCCGGTCTCCACTTATTAGTATTGTAATTTTAAAACATTTTTTGACAGCCATTAATTACTGTCAAACCGCAGTGATAGTGGTTTTTTTGTATGTGTTATTCCTATTAGCTGTTCTAAACTTGCCCATAACTTGTTTATATAGGAGTGTTTTTTCCTAAAACCTTCCTATTTTGTCTAACTAATTTTGGAATGTTTTAGGTGAATTAATTTCCATCAAATTTACCTTTTAATTTTACATATCCAAGTTAAGTAATTAAGTTTTTAAGTTTTTCAGCCATTGCAGGCGTCCTCGCCTGCAATTTTGTTTGGTACTTTTATATATTGGCTGAGACGCCAACATCTGATAAAAAATCATATAAGCTTACCGAGGACTTTTAATATTTTACACAAACACTGTCAAAAAATTAATATTTTCCACTTTGTTTTTTTTAATTTTATTATCATGTTTACAGAAGATTTGCGAATGCAATTATTTAAAACTGGTATTAAAGAAATAAAATTTAAAGTAAGAATTTAACAACATGTTTTTCAAAAAAAAGAAACTAACAGAAACAGAATTTGCAAAAAAATTTGCAGACCAATTAACTGAATCGATAAGCGGTTTGCAAATTGTTTCAATTAATGAACTTGAAATAAAAACCGAATTTAATGGGTCGGAAGACTTGACTCATTTTTTAGATAATTGTTATAGTGAGTATTTGAATGACCCAAAAGATATAACAGACATAATGGATAGGTATTTAATTGGCGCCAAGTCATTATACTTGCCTAAAGAACCAATAAATTTGGATAGAATTGTACCCGTTATTAAAGACCTTAGATTTGTGAGTCATTTAAAAGAATCAAATTTAGAATTTGAAGACAACCATATTTATGAAATTTATAATTCTGAATTATACATTTTTTATGCAGAAGATAAAGAACATAGTATAAACTATTTAACTCAAGACGATTTTAAAGCACTTGGAATGTCTTATGAAAATTTAAAATTAAAGGCTATTGAAAATTTAGAAAACATGGTTTCAATAGAATGTCATGGAGATGATGGTTATTTTATGTTAGTTGCTGGCGGCAATTATGAAACAAGCTTAATTTTATTTGACCTTTGGGATAAAGAGAATTTTGATGTAAAAGGTGAAATAATTATTGGAATTCCATCTCGCGATTTATTAATTATTACTGGAAAAGACGATAAGGAAAATAAGGAAAAACTACAAAACATTATTAACGAAATACAAGAAAGCGGTGATCATATAGTTTCAAAAGAAATGTTTGAATTCATTAATGGAAAATTTGAAAAAGTATAAATAACTACGAACACTTGCTTTAAAAATCATTAAGTTAAACGTTTTTCTGACCTTTGTTTCGGTACTTTTTAGCCATTGCAAGCGTCCTCGCCTGTAATTTTGTTCGGCACTTTTAGATGTTGGCGAGGACGCCCATCGGCTAAAATTGGTCAACCCAAACTTAAGCCATCAAAATAACAGACAATCAACTTATAAAGGTTTTGTTAAAACCCTTCATCTACATAAAAATGAAGTTTAACTATCAAAAAATCAAGTTCATCAATTATATTTTTTAATTACAAGTAACATAAAGCACATTTGTTTCGTTAAAGTGAAGTAATAAATAAAATTATAATGAAAAACACATTAATTATTCTACTTTTTGGAGGCTTAACATTGGGCACGTTGGTAAAAGGTTGCGGCAAAAGCACTAAGGAAAGTAAAAACAATACGGACAACAACAAGCACCAACAAACTGAAAAAAGTAAATAAAAAAAATTTAAAACATTACAAGTTAGGGTGTAATTTGTAAAATTCTCTTCATATATTAATTACCCACAAATGCCGACTTTCAATAAAATGAAGTGTCGGTTTTTTGTTTTAAAACCTATTTGTTTGCAAGTAAATGAAACTTAAGTTTGCATGGCATTTTTTAAAGTTATTTTATGAAAAAAATATTGGTAATAGGCGCTGGTTTGTCGTCATCGTATTTAATTAAATATTTATTGGCAAATGCCAAAAACGAAAACTGGATGGTTACAGTTGCTGATCAAAACATAGCATTAGCAAAACAAAAAATAGGTAAAAGCAAACAAGGTATTGCTTTAGCGTTTAACATAAATATAAAAACAGAACGAGAAAATGCTATAAAAAATGCTGATTTAGTGGTTTCGCTTTTACCTCCAACTTTACATATTATAGCTGCTCAAGATTGTATTACTTATAAAAAGAATTTGGTAACAGCTAGTTATGTAACTCCTCAAATGCAAAGTTTAAACACTGAGGCTTTAAAGGCCAATGTTTTATTTTTAAACGAAATTGGTTTAGACCCAGGCATTGATCATTTGTCGGCAATGGAGTTAATTCATAAAATTAAAAAAAATGGTGGCGAAGTAACTTCTTTCAAATCGTTTTGTGGTGGATTGGTTGCGCCCGAATTTGATACTAATCCTTGGAATTATAAGTTTACTTGGAATCCCAGAAATGTAGTTCTTGCAGGGCAAGCTACTGCTCAATATTTAGAAAATGGCTTAATAAAATTCATTCCTCCAAACAGAATTTTTGAACAAACTGAAACAGTAAATATTACTAATTATGGTGCATTTGAAAGTTATGCAAATAGAGATAGTTTAAGTTATATAGGGCCATATGGTTTACAAAATGCCAACACTGTTTTAAGAGGCACTTTACGTAAAAAAGGATTTAGCCAAAGTTGGAATTTATTGGTAAAATTAGGCCTAACCGATGATAGTTTTAATATTCACAACAGTGCAACTTTAACTTACCGAAACTTGGTTGCTTCGTTTTTAATAGGTGCAAATAATAAAAATGTAGAAGATACTTTTTGTGCATTTTTAAACATAAGTAAAACAAGCAAAGATTTTAAACGGGTAAAGTGGTTAGGACTTTTTACCAATGAAGTTATAGGATTAGAAAATGCAACTCCAGCTCAAATATTGCAACATTTATTGCAACAAAAATGGTTCTTGGAAAAAACCGATTTAGACATGATTGTAATGAAGCATGAAATAGCGTTTATTTTAAATAACAAAAAACAAAAAGTATGTAGTTCATTAATAGTAAAAGGTGAGGACAAAACCTACACTGCCATGGCTAAAACAGTAGGATTGCCTATGGCAATAGCTTGCAAATTAATTTTGCAAAATAAAATAAAAGCCAAAGGCGTTTGTTTGCCCATAACCGAAGAGTTTTACAAGCCTATTTTAGCCGAATTAAATAAATTTGGAGTTCAGTTTATTGAAGAATAAAGTTATTTAATAATTACCAAGTATTTTGTATTAATTGCATTTTAAAATAATTAAATGTTTTACACTAAATTTAACTTTTTGTATTTGATATTATTCTGCCTTTTGTTTGCTACAAATGGCAGTTTATTTGCGCAAGTAGACAATAGTTATTTAAATAATGACATTACTGTTAACGAAACTGATAGCGGTAAATTAGGATTTAATATTACTGTTTTTAACTTCCTTCGCAATACCGAATACTTTAATAACATAGAATTAGGCAGAACACTTTTTGGTTATCAAGTTAGTCCTTCATTTTCTTTTCAGCCAACAGGTAATATTAAAATACAAGCAGGTGCTTTTGTAAGGACCGATTTTGGAGGAGAAACCAAAGTAATTCCTACATTTACTTTAAAAACCAAACACAAAAACTTGGAAATGCTCTTTGGAACATTAGAAGGAGCCACCAGTCACCAAATAATTGAACCCATGTTCGATATAGCGAGTGCAATTGAAAAACGGATTGAAAACGGATTTCAGCTTAAATATAAAAAGCCTAAAACTTTTTTTGATTTTTGGATAAACTGGGAAAAATTTATTGAACGAGGTTCTCCTTTTAAAGAACAATTTACTGCGGGTTTAAATTATACGCAACTACTAAATAAAACTACCAATAAGTTAAAAGTTTACACCGTATTGCAAGGTATGTTAAGCCACTCGGGCGGACAAATAGATGCAGATTTGGCAAATAAATTAACCATGAGAGCCAATACCGCTTTTGGTTTAAAAACCAGCTATGAAATTAATAAAAACCAAAAAATAAACTTTGATGCTTATTGGCTTGGTTATAAAGACACAGGCGATACTTTAGTTTTTTCATTTAAAGATTATGGTGCAGCAATTTTTAGCAATATTTCATATCAATACAATAACTTTCAATTTATGTTAAGTTATTTTGAAAGTTCCACTTTTTTATCTCCGCGAGGAACTGCTATTTACCAATGCCAAAGCATAGATAACCCTAATTATACTGTTCCGTCTCGGAATTTATTAATACCACGATTAATGTATAATAAAACTTTATTTAACCAAGTACAAATGAGCGCAAGGTTTGAACCTGTTATTGATTTATCAAACAATATTTTCGATTATTCCTATTCGTTTTATCTAAAATATTATTTTGAAAAAATATTTAAATAAAACTTACTTTTTGTTTTAAATTTGGACTTTTAAAATTAAAATTATTCTTATGAAAAAAATCTTTGCTTTTTTATTTCTTTCAATGTCTATTGTTAGTTTTGTTTCAGCCCAAGACAATAAAACAGAACAAAAACCCGAAATAGTTTTTGATAAATTGGTTCACGATTTTGGAACTATTTGGGATGGAGAATCGAAAGAATATTTTTTTGTATTTACCAATAAAGGGAAAGCACCATTAATTTTAAGTAATGTACAACCAAGTTGCGGATGTACTGCACCAGTTTGGCCCAAAGAACCAATTATGCCTGGTCAAAAAGCAAAAATTCAAATAATGTATAATCCAGGACCGTTAAGAGATGCATTTTCAAAAACCATTTCTGTAAAAAGCAATGCAGTAAACGACAATGTAGTTTTAACCATAAAAGGAGTTATTAAAGACAAACCAAAAGAACCTGTTTCGCCAGTAAAAACACAACCGGCCGAAGGAGGTTTTTAAAAAGTATAAAACAATCAAAGAAAAAGCATATTCATTTATTTGAATATGCTTTTTTTATAAAATTGAAATTGGTCAACTAATTTGTTTTGCTCAAATTATGAACTAATTTGCGCCACATTAAAAGAAAATAAATTAAATAATAATATGATAATTGGAGTTCCTAAGGAAATTAAAAACAACGAAAACAGAGTAGGATTAACCCCTGCTGGAGTTAGTGCTTTTGTTAAGGCTGGTCACCCTACTTTTGTTCAATCAACTGCTGGTAATGGAAGTGGATTTGCTGATGAGGATTACGCTAACGCTGGTGCAACCATTTTACCTACAATAGATGAAGTGTATGCAATAGCAGAAATGATTGTTAAAGTGAAAGAACCTATTGAAGTTGAATATCTATTAATTAAAGAAGGTCAGTTATTATTTACTTATTTTCACTTTGCTAGTTACGAACCTTTAACTCACGCTATGATTGCTCGTAAAGCTACATGTTTGGCTTACGAAACAGTGGAGAAAAAAGACCGTTCTTTGCCTTTATTAGTTCCAATGAGCGAAGTAGCAGGTAGAATGAGCATACAAGAAGGAGCAAAATATTTAGAAAAACCAATGGGCGGTCGCGGAATTTTATTAGGAGGCGTACCAGGTGTAAAACCAGCACAAGTATTGGTTTTAGGTGGTGGAATTGTAGGAACACAAGCTGCTAAAATGGCTGCTGGTATGGCTGCTGATGTTACTATCATGGATATTTCAATTCCTCGTTTACGCGAGCTTGATGATATTTTACCTGCAAACGTAAAAACTGTATTTAGTAATGAATACAATATTCGTGAAGCAATAAAAACTGCTGATTTAATTGTTGGTGCAGTTTTAATTCCTGGTGCAAAAGCCCCACATTTAATTACGCGCGATATGTTAAAAGAAATGCGTCCGGGTACGGTTTTGGTTGACGTAGCAGTAGATCAAGGTGGATGTATTGAAACTTGCAAGCCTACCACTCACGAAAATCCAACTTACGAAATAGATGGAATTATCCACTATTGTGTAGCAAATATGCCTGGTGCAGTTCCTTATACTTCTACTTTGGCTTTAACCAATGCAACTTTGCCTTATGCTTTGCAATTGGCAAACAAAGGTTGGAAAAAAGCTTGTGCTGATAATGAAGAATTACGTTTAGGATTAAATGTAGTAGATGGAAAAGTGGTTTACAAAGGTGTTTCAGATGCTTTTGGATTGCCATACCATGAAGTAAGTTCAGTGCTTTAGTTGATAGTTGTTAGTTGACAGTTTTTAGCTTAATAAATATAAAAGCCCCTTCAAAGTCTTTTGAAGGGGCTTTTTTTTGCAACTATTAACTAAAAATTATTATAATAAGTTTGATTTATCCAATCAAATAATTGTTTTTTGTTTTTTATTTAAAAAATTTTGAAAATATATTCTCAACAACACAGCAAAGCCTTTCGTGCATTGGTTTTATTCCTATTAATTTTAGCACCATTTAAGTTTATTGTATCACAAAGTAATTTAAACCAAAAAAGTTTACTATGGGAAATAACAGGCAAGGGCACTAAAAAACCTTCGTATTTATACGGAACCATGCATGTAAGCGGTAAATTGGCTTTTTACCTAAGCGATTCGTTTTTTATAAGTTTAAAAAATTGTGATTATGTAGCATTAGAAATTAACCCTGATTACATGTTAGCAGACATGGTTAACTCTAAATTTATGAAATCAATTATGAGCGGTTCGCGAAATTTATATAATAACGCTAATTCAAAATTTTATGAAAACTCATTTTATTCACAAGAAATAGCAAATAGCAATATTGCATATTTTTTATCGCAAAAAAGCCAAGTAGCAAATAGTTTGCTTTATAGGTCGAATTTAAGTGAAGTAAATAAAGAAGAAGATACTTATTTAGATTTATTTATTTTTCAAACTAGTAGAAAATTAGGGAAACAAGTTATAGGATTAGAAACTTTTGAAGGTTCGATGGAAATGTATGTTAAATCGGTAAAAGCACAAACCGATGAACCCGATGAAGAAAAAAACAGTACCCAATTTAAAGGCAACATGGTTGAAAAACTAGAAGAAGCATATAGAAGGGGCGATTTAGTAATGATTGATTCTTTAAGCAAAAGTTCTGAAACCAAGTCTTCTCATAAGTTTATGATTGTTGAAAGAAATAAAGTAATGTTAAATGGCATGGATAGCATTATACAAACTGGAGCTACTTTATTTACTGGTGTTGGTGCAGCACATTTAGGTGGCGAAGAAGGAATTTTGAAAATGTTAATTGCAAAAGGATATACGGTAAAACCTGTTTCGTGGCATGGAATAAAACAAAGTAAGTATAAAGCACAATCTGAAAAATTAGTACTTCCTACCGTTTTAACAAAGCATTATAACTTAGATTCTACTTTTTCAGTATTGGTTCCAACTAAACTGCAATCGCTTGAAGGCGTGAGTAATGAAGACATTTACTTAAGTACTGATATGACAAATGGAAGTTATTTTATGATATCAGCAGCAAGCCATAATGGTTTTATAAAGAACCACAACAAAGAATATTTTGCTAAAAAAATTGATAGTTTAATTTACGAAAACATTGCAGGTAAAATTATTTTAAAGAAAGAAACTGTAACTGAAGATGGAGATATCTGTTTTACCATAACAAGTAAAACTAGAAGAAGCGATATAGAAAAATATAAAATAATTATAACTCCTTTCAGAATTTTTTTATTTAAAGTAGCTGGCAACGGAGATTATGCCAATGGAAAAGATGCAACTCAATTTATTGAATCAGCTAAATTATACAAACATTATAAGCCAAAACATAATAATGAATTTAGCTATGAATTTAACCAAAAAAATGTTTACTACGCAAATAGAACTGATAACGACAACTCAATAAAACACTTGGCTGTGAGCGATAATGGCTTAAAGTATAATTTAGTTTTAGTTCAAATGAATACCGAGCCAAGGTATATTGAACAAGATACTTTTGAATACAATTACATTATAGAAAAAGTAGCTGAAAAAAATAATTTTACTGTTAAAAATATAAAAATTGATACTAATACTTTTTCTGCAAGTTTTGAATTAGAAAAAGAAAAGGAAGTAACCAATGGAAAATTAGTAGTTAATGGACCTTATTATTACTTTTTATTGGATAACTCAGGCGATTTATCTTTTTTAAATTCATTTAAATTAAATAATAAACCAAAAATTGAGAAGTTTATTGAACACATTGACACAAGCTTATGGTTTAAAGTTAAGTTGGTTGAAGCACCCGAAAAAAGTGACTATTTAAAACTAATGAATGGAACTTATTCTAAAAAAGAACTTAAAGAAGATGATTACGAATACAAAAACGAAATTGAATTTTTTGATTCAAAAGTAACTGGTGAAAAAATTAGATTGAATTACGATAAGTACCATAAATACTTTTCTTACGCAAACATTGATTCGTTGTGGGATAGCGAAATAAGAACAGGAGATGAAATTAAAGATCCAATTATTACAAATAAGGTTTTTTCAAAGAAAGATGGAGCCAATATTTTAGAGTATAATGTTGAAGCTATTAGAAATAATAATAAATACATTAGAGTTAAAATGATTCAAAAAGGCAGGTATTTATATACTTTAAATGCTATGTACCAAAAAGGAATAAAAAGTGCATTCATAGATACATTTTATAATACTTTTTCTTTACTCGATTCAAATTATGGGTTGCCAATTACAGAATCAAAAGTGTCGTTGCTTTTAACCAATATTTTTTCGGCTGATTCGGCAATAAAAGCTGGAGCAAGGGCAAGTGTATATAAACTTGGTTTGCAAGTAAAAAACAAAGATTTTAAAGAATTAACACAAGCAATTAAAAAAGCAGGTGAAACTGAATTTGAAATAGAAAAACACACTACTTTAATTGAAGCGTTAAGTAAAATAAAAACTACCGAAAGTATAAATTGGCTTAAGCAATATTACTTTTCAGTAAAAGACACGCCCGCTTTTATGTTTGGTGTTTTGTTTGCTTTGGTTGATCAAAATACATTGCCTGCTGCACAAGCATTTGCCGAACTTGTTAAAAAAGAAACCCCAATTGATGAAGAAAGTTATGGGTTTAATGTATGTATTAATCAACTATGCGATTCGCTTGAAATAGCTGCTAAAGTTGCTCCTCAACTTATGTTTTTGTTAGAATTTGATGAATACAAAGAAAGAATTATTACCATGTTAGCTCAACTAAAATATGAAAATTTAATAGACCCTGTTTTATATACAAGCAATAAATCTAAACTAATAAGTACTGCCAATATTGAATTAAAAAAACACATAGCAAGTATTCAAAACGATGAAGATAACAACAGTAGCGACAGTTATGACAACTACGATGAGGATGAAGATGAAGCAGGTTACGACTCAGATTTTTTGAATGTAGATAAAGAATTTAAATCTGCTAGCAACAGCATTGTTTTTGATTATGCAGTATTGTTAACTCCTTTTTACAATGAACCTGTTGTAAAACAGTTTTTCGATAAAATATTAAAAAATGGGGAAGAAGCTTTGCAAGTTAGCGTGGGTGCATTATTGTTAAAAAACAATATTGTAATTGATGAAAGTAATTGGGAAAAATGGGCATCGAAAAACACCACTAGAATTGCTACTTACAAGTTGTTACACAATTTATCAAAAACCAATAAATTTCCATCAAAGTATAAATCTATCGATTCGTTTGCCCGAGCAGAACTTTTTAATTACGAACCAAAACCAAAAGACAACCAAAACGATTCAATAATTTTTGTATTAAAAGATACTATAAAAACCAAAATTGGTGTGGGCACTTTAATAGTTTACAAAAAAAGAAATACTGAAGATAAAAATTGGAAATGGACTTATATAGTATTGGAAGACAAAGGCGATTTTAAACTGTATTTTAACAGCAGCAATAGTTTTACCAACGAATATAACGATATAAAAGACGAAGAATTTATTAAAAAAATTAAAACCAATGTAAGGTTAGTAGGAAGAAATAAAACTGATGCAGTTTCGTATTTTGATAATACAAACTACAAGGAAGAATAAATTATAAATTGACCTAAATAAAAAAAGCGACCCATTTGAGTCGCTTTTTTTATACAACTTTTTCAAAGTTTTAAACTTAGAAAAAGGTATGTATATGATGTAGCCTATTTACGCTTACTTTTTAGCATACTTTAAATTCAAAAAAGTAAATATACTTGAACTTGGTAATGCAAAAGACAATCCTTCTACGCCTTTATCAATAACCTTTAAGGTAATCACACCTAAAACAATGCCATTTTTATCAATTAATGGTCCACCACTATTTCCTGGACTTACACTTACATCGGTTTGGATGTATGATTTATCATCTAAAAGCCTATTGCCACTTACAATTCCTTTGCTAACAGTTTGAGAAAGTTTTTTATCATTTGGAGTTCCAATTGCATAAACTTCAGCACCAATTTGATTGTTATCTTCGCTTTCCGATAGTAAAAAAGGTTTGAATCCATTGCCACTTATTTTTACTAAAGCTAAGTCATTATTTATATCTGTTCTTATAACATCGCCAACAAAAGAAAGATTGTTTGATAAAATAATATTTACTTTTTTACTGTTTTTAACAACATGGTAATTGGTTACAATTAAGCCATCTTCCGAAATAAAGAAACCACTTCCATGTCCGCTATTATCTCCCGTTGTAACTGTTACCACCGATGAAGTTAGTTCTTTCAAGTTTAGTTTATTACCTAGTATTGGTTTTTTAATTGTAATTACTTCTCCAGTTGAAGTCGCTATTAATTCTTCAGTACTTTTCTTAGTATTTTCGTAAAGCTCTTTACTATTTGATAAAAATATTAAGAAACTATTTTCAAACGAACTTAAAAGTGAATTATTAATTCCAATTGATTTGTCTAAATTATAGGATTCTATAGTCTCAGTTTTAATTATTTCATTGGTTTCAAGGTTTGTAACTGTCCACTTAGCATTTAGTTTACATTCAGTAATTTTATTTGACATACTCATGTCGTTATAAATATCAATCCCGATAATTTGTGCTTCAATTTTATAACCATTATTATTGGATTCCTTTGGAACATTAAAACCATAATCTTTCAGTGAATTATTTACAATCACTTCTAATTCTTCTGATTTTACATTAACTGTATTTTGCCATAAAATTTGAGAATTATAAAATTCTTTACCTTGATAATAATTTGTTCCAATTTTTTCGCCAATTTTTATTTTTACATTTACATCAGAACATCCAATAGGGAATTGGTTTTTGGTTTCATTCATTTTAGGAATTTTCACACCCCGCCAAATTATATTTTTAGCATATATTTTTTTGGTTGCACCAGAAATTGCATCGAAAGCGAAGAAAGTAGCTGGTATAGCTAATTGCATTACCATTGCAGTATTCAAACGAGCCATTTGTCCTCCATCTACATTATTTCCTATATTAGTGTAGAAAGGAATAGCTAATAACATACTCGATAAATTTAAAAGGGTAATTGTATTTATTTCTGGATAATAAGTTGAAACAACATCTTTATATCCTTCTTTTTTTAAAATAACAGTATGCTTTTTATTGGATTTTAATTTAATAAAATTTGAATTAACTATTTGTTTTTCTCCATCAACAAATACCAATGTGCTGTCATCATTATTTAAATTTATTTTGGTTTTTGAACCCGAAAATATTGTTCCACACGATGAAAGCCCAATCAAAATTGAAAGCAACACTATTGTTTGATATTTAATTTTTTTATTCATGGTTAATTTAATTATAATATGGTTAAAAACTTTTTGCAATATTTGAAATTGTTTCCTTACTAACAAGTTATATCTTTTATTTTCTAACCACAAAAAAAGCTGCCCTTTCGAGCAGCTTTTGTTGTTTAAAATTTCTATCAACCGACAACTATCAACTGACAACCACCAATTACATCACCGTTGTAAAATCGCCAATGCTTAAGTCTTTCGCCTCGCCTGTATATATTACACTGTTGCCAATCATGGCATTGTCAATTACTGCATTTACTAGTTTGGTATTTGTTTGAACAATGCAATTGCTTACCACCGAATTTTCTATTGTGCAACCATCGCCAATGCTGGCATAAGGCCCAACCACGCTGCGGTTTAGTTTTACATTTTTACCAATATAACTTGGCTGAATTACTACTGAACCTTCCATTTGAACCGATTCGTGCACCATGTTTTCTTTGTCATCGTGTATGTACGAAAGTATGCGGCCGTTGGTAAAAACAGTAGAGTTTTTGTTACCACAATCTAACCATTCAGTCACTTTTCCTGGTTCAAATTGAGTGCCTTTTGCTTTCATGTTTTCCAAAGCATTGGTTAATTGGTATTCGCCTTTGTCAGTAATGTTATTATCTAACAAATACTGTAATTCAGAACGCAAGTAAGCACCATCTTTAAAATAATAAATTCCAATAATGGCAAGGTCGGAAACAAATGTTTCGGGCTTTTCAACAAAGTCAGTTATTACATTATTTGCATTTACTTTTACTACACCAAACGGACGAGGGTCTTCTACTTTTTGTACCCAAATAATTCCTTCTTTGCTTCTGTCTAACACAAAATCGGCTTTGAATAAAGTATCTGCAAATACCACCAATACATTTCCATCCAAACTTTCTTTGGCACACATAATGGCATGTGCAGTTCCCAATGCTTCGTGTTGGTAATAAATACTACCTTTTGCTCCTAATTTTTCGGCTATGGCTATTAAATTATTTTCAACCGTTTTACCAAAACTTGGTCCTATAATAAAAGCAACTTCTTCAATTCCTTTACCACAAACTTTTTCAAGGTCTTCAATCAGTTTTTGAACAATTGGCTTACCAGCCACAGGCACTAAAGGTTTGGGAGTAGTTAAGGTATGAGGCCTCATTCTTTTTCCCATGCCTGCCATTGGAACTATTATTTTCATATCGTTATGTAATTAAATTTTATTGATGCAATTATAAAATAAAAAAAGTGATTTTTAATTTACTTGTGTGAAGTATAATTAATTGATAATATGCATATGATTTTTTACCAACAAGTTTAGCTACCAGATGGTAAAACACAAATCGCGGGCAAATTCAGTCAGTTAGAGCATAGTCAACTGGTCAGTTTGTTCGTAAAGATTGAGTCAGTTCGAGCGAAGTTGAGAACGGGATGAATGTCTCGACTACGCTTGACATGACTTAGTAGCTTGAAATGACTTTTAAATTCAGGTCAGTTCGAGCGAAGTCGAGAACGGCATGAATGTCTCGACTACGCTCGACATGACTTTCGACTACGCTCGACATGACTTTTAAATTCGGGTCAGTTCGAGCGAAGTAGAGAAAATTATAATTAAAAACTTTTATTATTGTAACAAATTCAAAATCTATGAAAATTTTTGTTTACATGGTAAAATGCATCGACAAAGTTTATTATGTTGGTGTTACTAACGATTTACAAAGGAGAATAGATGAACATAATGACGGCTTAAATTCAAACTCTTACACCTACAAAAGAAGACCTGTTGAATTGGTCTATTTTGAAGAATTTCAGGATAATCATTTAGCTTTTATTTGGGAAACACAATTAAAAAAATGGAGTAGAAAAAAGAAAGAAGCTTTAATAGAAAGTAATTGGAGTAAAATAAAAGAGCTAGCTGAATGCAAAAATGAAAGTTCACATAAGAATTTTAAAAAATAAAGTATATCTGCCAATTTAGTATGTTCGAGCGAGTTGATCAGTCAGTTTGATTATGTTTGTCAGTCAGTTCGAGCGAAGTCAACTGATCAGTTCGAGCGAAGTGTTCAGGTCAGTTCGAGCGTAGTCGAGAACAGCATGGATGTCTCGACTACGCTCGACATGACCTAGTATTCCGCTCGACATGACTTAGTGTTCCGCTTGACATGACTTTTAAATTCAGGTCAGTTCGAGCG
>JBAXCN010000029.1:0-33792 GCA_037141455.1 Bacteroidota bacterium | reverse complement strand
GTAGTTGAACTAAAAGGAAAAATTGGTAAGCCAATCATAAACCCTTTTACTGCTTCGGTTAAACTAAATGCCGAAAATTTATTTGTGCCTTTTGTTCCTTTAACTTTAAAAGCCAATCAAACCAAATTTGATTATGGAAGCTCTGCCGAAACCGACCAAAATGGAATTGCTACTTTTTCGTTAAATAAAATATTGGCCAAAGACCCTATTCAGCAAGTAAAAATAATGGTTGATATTGCTACTATTATTAAAACCGATAGTTTAAACAATTTACTAAAAAACATTTTAACCAATATAGATGCACCTAGCACAAATTTTAGATTGGTGGTTGAACCAGTAAAAATTTACATGAATAGCAATGAAAAAATATTAGATAAAACCATGTCGTTTAATATTATTGAACCGCAACTAAAACGTAAATTAGTAGAAAGCGGATGCAACTTTGTTACTGATAGAAAAAATGCAGATTATGAAGTGAAAATTAATGCCAACACGTTAGATTTAGGCGTAATGTGGGGTAAAATGCTACAAGCAAATATTAATATGGATATTAGTATTGTTGAAGTTAGGAATGACCATGAAATTTATAAAAATGCGTTGAAAGACATCAAAGGATTTCAGTTAACGCCCGAAAATGCCAGTAAAGATGCTTACAATAATTTACTCAACAACTTTTGGGAAAAAGTATACCCTAACTTTTTAAACGAACTTTTATTAGCGGATCATTAGTAAATTGGTGTTTTGGTGAAGTTAATAATTCACTTCGAACTCACTCGCATCTATGCTAGTTCGGATATGCCACCCTTAGCAGCCGGTGCGGTTTTGCAAACCGCACTTTATATTATGAGCATTTGTAATGCAAAAATATAATTCTAATTAATATAATTGATTTAAATGGGCATGGTAAAAAGAGGATTAAAAATCCTTATAATGATGATTCGGATTGCAAATCCAAACCAGCTGGTGGTATCCATTGTTTAACCATAGTGTTATAATGATTGTTTGTTTAATACTCCATTATTTCGTAGTTTATTTTATTGCCTTCCATGTAATATTTCAATAGGCCAATGTCTGTCCATAAGTTAGCTGAATTATATTGACAAATATAAATTCCATCTTCCTCAAACATGATGGTAATATTAGACATTTCGCTATTATTTACTGCTTTTTTAAAATTAAAATATTCCTTACCCTCCAAATTATATTTTTTCTCAAAAGCAATTTTTTTGATCAATAAATCTTGAATTTCTTCTGTTTGTTTGGCAGTAAGTTTTACTGTTAGTTTGTACTCAAATCCCATTTTTGTTGCACATTATTGAAGCCTAAACTTTTTATAATCTATGGCTGCTATTTTTGGATATTTTGACGAATATAAAATTGGAATGGTCATGCCTTCACTCAAATATTCATAATACCTTTTATCTACCAAAATGTTTGCATTAACTTGTTCATTATTTTGGGTGACAAAACGAACATCTATATTTTGTGTAGTTCTTCCTCTTTTTCCATAAATTTGGGTTTTATCTGTAATTATGGCTTCGGTATAAACGCCATTTTGTGCCAATTCATCAGAAGCAAAATTGGATGTTTTAACAATGAAAAAATACCCTCACTGTTCGTAGTCTTGAGCGAAGGGTAATAGTTAGGCTGACTACGAATTTAAAATGAGTAATGAGTCTCCAGACTCTTTTGAATAAGCCCGTGTCGGAGACAATACATTTCATTTAAAATCCTTAGCGCTTTATTAACTATATGGACATTTGTTTCAGACAAATGCCAGAAGCCAGTTGCCATAAGCTAGTAGCAACTTTTAATTACTCAATTCTTTTGTCAATTCATCAGCTTTAGCAACTTTTTGCAACACCCAAAGTACATACCTGATATCAACTGCCACACTTCGGCTATAACTTTCGTTCCAAGCATAATCGTTAATGGTTGCGGTGTAAGCTCTATCAAAATTTATTCCTACTAATTCTCCTTTGGCGTTCATAACTGGACTTCCACTATTGCCTCCTGTGGTATCAAGGTTATATAAAAAATTAACTGGCAAATCGTTTAAACTTGGTTTTAGTAAATCGCCATAATCTTTGGCTGCATATAGCTCTTTAATTATTGGCAATAATTCATAATCAATGCCATCTTCTTTTTCAATTACTCCTCTTAATGTAGTAAAAGGTTTTTGGTATTCTGCATCGTTGGGCGAGTAGCCTTTTACGTAGCCATATGTAAAGCGTAAAGTAGCATTGGCATCAGGTACAAAACTTTTGTTTTGAAATACCGATTTTGCATCTACATACTTAGCCATTAGTAAGTTTAATTCCGCTTCGCGTTTTTTATCTTCCTCATCAAAAAAGTTTATTTCTTTGTTTAAACTAGCCGCTAAGTCAAGCAATGGGTCTTGCAACGAAAACAGTTTTTCAATGTCTTCATTGGCCAATTTTTCAATCATTTTTGTATCTTTAAAAATAGTTTTACTATACAATTCATCAGCATTCATATTTGCTTCAAAAGCATCTACATTATTATCTTTATTAAATTGTTTTGTATCGGCTTGCATTTTTTTAAACGCTGCTATTTCAAAGGGTTCATCGTATTTTGAAAATGCTACAGAAAGTGCTTGTTTTAGCTTTAATCCTTGTTTTAATTTAAAATCTGTTCTTTCGGCATCCGACTTTAATTTTGCAAAAGCATTTTTAAAATTATCAATAGCCGCAGCCATCGAAAGCATGGGCGTTACGCTGTAAATTTGGTCGTACCATAAGTTACGAGGTGCAAATTTTAATATTTCGTCATACAATACATTTATGCGTGGAATTACATTGCTATAAGTAGCTTTTAATACTTCATCTTTACTTAAAAAATCTTGCAGCAAAGCCTCGTCTTGGTACTTTTTATTAGTTAAGCCCGTTCTTCTAAATCCTTGTAATTTACCTTTAAAATTTTTAGTTGTGTTTGCCAATTGTTTGATACGTGAAGCGTATTTTATTACCAATGTTAGATTGCCTTTACTCAACTTTTCCATTTCATCAATTTGCCAATCGTAAATATTACTAATGTATTGCAACATGTATTTTTCGTGGTATTTATAAAAAGCCGCTGGTTGGTGGCGATATGTTCTTCCCGGATAACCCAATACAAACACAAAATCGTTTTCGTTTACACCTTTTGCATTTATAACTAAATGTTTGGCTGGTTTGTAAGGCACATTGTTTGGCGAATATTCAGCAGCACTGCCATCAGGTGCAACGTAAGCACGTAAAAAAGCAAAATCGCCACTGTGTCTCGGCCAAACCCAATTATCTTTTTCTCCTCCATACTCACCAATACTGCGAGCTGGAACATATACCAAACGTACATCTTTTAATAATTTGTAACGAAACAAAACATAAGTTCTACCGGTAAACATTTCCGAAATTTCGCAACTTAAACTAGGGTTGGCTTTGTTTTCCGCTTCTGTAATGGTTTTTAAATTAGTTGCAATAATTTTTAATCTTTCGGCTGCATCGGCTATGTTTTGTGTGCCATGCAATACTTTGTTGCTCACATCTTCATAACTAGCTGCTATTTTACAAACCAATCCTTTTGCTTGTGCTTCTTGGTTTTTGGTGCGTGCCAAGTACCCTTTATTTATGTAATCGTTTACTGTATCGCTAATGGCAGCCACAAAACTAAATGCGCAATGATGGTTGGTAACTATTAATCCATCGTTGCTTACAAAACTTCCTGTGCATCCACCAACTCTTACAATTGCATCCATTATACTTACTCCATTTGGATTATAAAGTTCAATAGGTTTAATTTTTAACCCAACTTTTTTTAAGTTTATGTTCTTTAATTCTGATAATGGAAACATGCCTTCATCGGTTTTATGGCTTTGGAATAAACCAATGGTTAAAAGTGAAAGTGTTAGTAATAAATATTTTTTCATGTAAACGATTTTTAAAGTGGCAATATAAAAATTTTACCCGCTTTGGGATAAGTATTTTAATTAAAAATAATCAATTCAATATATTTGCTATTCATTTTATGAAGAAAAAAATAATTTTATTATCAATAATTATAGGCTTTGTAGTTTTTATATTTATATATTTAAATACATTAAATATAGCACCTAAAAAGGAAGTTTACGAAATAAACATTGATACCACGCAAATACCCAACGATAAGTTTGGAAAAGAGGTAAAATATGGCAGAAACTTAATGCTGAATACTGCTTTTTTAATAGGACCAAATGGAACAAACGGACAATATTTAGGCAACAAAATGAATTGTACCAATTGCCATCAAAATGCAGGTACAAAGCCTTTTTCATTTAACTTAATTAATTCGCATAAAAACTATCCGCAGTATAGGGCTAGAGAAGGCAAAGTGCTAAGCTTGGCCGAAAGGGTTAACAACTGTGTAATGCGTCCACATAACGGTAAACCTTTGCCATTAGATAGCAAAGAAATGTTGGCATTTTTAAGTTACTTAAAATGGATAAGCGACCAAAGCAAAAACGATACTTTTTTAGGACACAAAAATTTAAAAATTGAGTTTCCAAATAGGGCGGCAAACCCGCAAATTGGTAAAATTTTATATGCAAAACATTGCATAAGTTGCCATACCGAAAATGGAGAAGGGTTAATGAAACCAGATTCCACTACCTATGTTTACCCACCATTGTGGGGCAAAAGTGGCTACCAACCTGGCTCAAGCATGCACCGAATTATAAAACAAGCACAATGGTTAAAAGCCAATATGCCTTATAATATTGCCAAATGGAACAAGCCAGTATTAAACGATGAAGAAGCTTTGGATATAGCTGCTTTTGTAAACAATGATGAAATACATAAAAGGCCAAATCCTATAACTTTTGATTACCCTTACCCATACGAAAAAGCCATTGATTATGGAAATGCACCTTTTATTGATACTTTTACAGAAGCACAACACAAATATGGCCCCTACAAACCCATTATTGATTATTGGAAAAAAAATGGAATGAAACCTATTTACTAAGGTAAAAAACTAATGGTTTGATTGCTGTTTTTAGAAACGAAATTTTGAAAGAGCAAATAGATAATAGCAGTAAAATGTTTAAGTTATTGGATGCTAATTTTTATGATTTGTATAAAGGTTCTCGAAAAATAATAGATAGGGGTAGAAGGGCTGCAAATACTGGTATATTAAAAGGTGTGATAATGGGTAAAAAAACTGCTGTTGATGCAGAAAATGAGGCTATAGCTGATGCATTGTTGCAATTAATAGAGCTTAACTTGGTGGTGGTAAGTAACGAAAAAGGGGGGTTTGATTTTGATGATATAGAAACTGGAACTTATAAATTAAAAGTAAGCAAGCAAGGCTATAAGGATGAAATAATAAAAGAGATAGTAATTAAAAAAGGTGAAGAAAGAGATTTATATATTGAAATGAGTATTAATTAAAATAAAAAAAAGCCCCGATGGGGCTTTTTTTATGGGTGAAAAAGTGTTATTTATTTTTACCAAATTTAGGCAAGGCAAACTTGTAAGCTAAGCTCAAAGAAGTTATTACATAAAAATTGTTTGGTTTTTGTTCATTGGCCCATTGTTTAAAACTAGTACTTATATTATTATCAGTATAAAATTTAGCATTTTCAAATGGGAAATAATTAACATAAGTACTTAACGAAAAACCTATATTTTTTGTAATAAAATAATTTAATTCAATACCCATTCCACCACCTAATGGTGCGTTATATTCCATTGTTAATAAAGTTGCCTCAGCACTACCATTACCTCTAAATTCCCCAACAGCGCCTTCAACCCCAATATATCTATAATTAACTAGAATGCTAGGCTTAATTGTAAAGTTTTTCAAATAAAAATTATAACTATAACCTAGTAATATATTTCTGATTGTATAACCCCACTTTCTTGTTTTGTAGAATAGTTGAAAGTCTTTATATGATTCAAAATTACTTAAGCCAATTTTAAAATTATGTTTTTCATTATAAATTAATTGATAAGATAAAATATTGGTATAATTTAAATTATAAGAGTTCCCTTCTTTTATTTGACCCCATCCACTAGTATTTGGATTGTTGTTATAATAGTTCATATAATTAAATCCAAATTCCAACTGATTGATAAATTTTTTTGGTTTGTCTTTAGCAAAAGAGTTTATGTCAAAAAAAATAAGTAATAGAATTAAATTTAAAAATTTCATAAATTAATTTGTTTTAACAAATTTAATTACTTTAGACCAATTGTTATTTTTTATTCTTAAAAATAAATACCTGCGTTAAGTGCTTCAATTTCAATACTCGTATTTACGATAGTTGAATAGTTTTTTGAATACAAAATTTTTCCTTCCATGTTTAAAATATTAATTTCATAAAGATTATCATTTTTAATATTGTTAATTTCTTCAACATTTAAAGTAAATATGTTTTTAGCAGGATTAGGAAATAAATTAACTTTAACTAATTTATTTTCATTTTCAATTATTTTAGTATTAAAATTCTGTTCATTGTTTATTCTGCACCAAATGGGTTCATTTACACAACCGTTACAATCAAAACCAACATTAACTGCATACCAGGCCTTGCAAGTTTGTACATATTCGTTACTACAATAACCATATAATTCTCTTGCAGCAGCAATGGTATTTGCTCTTACAGTTTCAAAGTTATTATTATCATCTTTATTATAATTTTCAAAAGTGATCATAGTGTAATACGCAATTCTTGCAGCTTTATCTATACCTATTCCGCTAACATATCTAGTTGGTTGTAATATATTGTTTATGTATATTGGTTGACTCCCACCTGAACTAAGTAAGTAAAACCATTTATTCATTACCCCATTATTTTTGTGAACATGACAATTATTGTTTAATTTAGGGTCAGGTATACAGTTGGTTGTGTTTTCCCAAAAATCTTTTTGTTGAAAATAGCTTGGTTGATTAACATTATTAGGATTTTGCATATCTCTACCAATCACTCCAGCATCTTCACCCAATGTCCAGTTCCCTACATAGCCTAGCATGTATCTCTCAAACATAAAACCAAAAATATCTGCAAATGATTCATTTATAGAACCTGAAACTTTTTCATTTGGTAAAGGTTGTGAGTTATTAATTATACCGTGAGTAAATTCATGTGCAACAATATCGTAAGTCACTTCTCTATTGCCAATTGAATTATTAGAAATGAAAATATAATCATCTTTATCATAATTATTATTTATATATCCTGTCAATAAAAAGTTAGTAATTAACTTTACGTGTTTACCCCAACCTGTCATTCCATTTCTATTGTATTTGTTTTTAAAAAAATCCCAAGTTTTTTGGACATTATAATGACCTGCAGTTGCACTCCAATGGTCGTTACCCCAATGATCATCACCATCACTATAAGTCATATCATCCCAATCCCAAGCTTCCTTGTAATAAATAGGAGAATTATAATGTGTATTATAGAATAGACCATCATTGTCATCATCTTGGGTCAATATATTTCGTGAATTATCATTGGCATGCAAATACCATTTGTCAGATATAAACAAATTACCGCCTTTCTTTCTCGTATCTAAATCATCTTTATCTGAATAATAAATATGGCGAAAATCACCTAAGTAATAATTTGAAACTTGTTTAAAAACTAACCCAGAACTAGCATTAATATAAACCAATTTATCTGAAAAAGGACACAATGTAATAATCCTGAAAATCCAAGCAAGTTTGTAACTATGTGATATTTGATCATCATAACAAATTACCAATTTGCCTGTTGGGTTCAAAAAAGTTGAATCCCAAAGAGTTGAATCAGTATTTACGTGGTTTTTTACTAAAGCTAAAGCATTTTGTTCATTAATTTCTGGAGTTGGATTAATATTTAAATTTTCAATTAAAAAACCACTTGTTATTAAAACGCAATTACCATTGCTATGTTCTTTGTAAATACTACCATGTACTTCCAAACCTTTGTAAAACTGTTGGTAAGTGTTATGTGCCAAATTCGGAGCAGGGCTATCTTCATCAGCTAAAATAGAGTCGAATGTGGTATTTACTAGTGCCATGGAATCGAAAGGGCCTAAACCAGTGCTAATAAAATAAGTTGTAAATAGTTGTCCAACTAATAAAGAATCTTTTTTATAATAAATAATACCTCCATTTGCATCTATATCAATTGCCTTATTGATAATAAATTGATTAGTTGGATCTTGTAGTTTAGGAATAGTTTGAGCAGAAGCAATGTTAAAAATTAATAATGTTAGAAGAAGAACAGCCAAATGTTTAAAGTTAATTTGTTTTTTTGATTTCATAATTTATTGTCAATTTATGACTTGACAAAAAAGAACTTTTCATTTTTTTAAACCTATTCACTAATGAATAAAATATCCTACCAACGTAAATTTTATTCAAAATACACACTATTTATTCTAATATGAATTTTTGGAATAAAGGTAACATATTATTTTACTAAAGATATTGAAAAAAGTTATGTTTGAGAATTTCAGAATATAAAAAAAGCCCCGAAAGGGGCTTTAATTATAACTTACTTCAAATCAAAATCTGTTATAACTGTATCACAGGTGTTAATTATACAAATAGTAGTTTTATAAGCAATTATACCATTAATTGAATCAATCAATTCAAAGTAGTTTCTTTCACATAAAAAATTATTATTAGGTAATAAAGATATAAAACTATATTGATTGGCATTAGAAATTTGCCTCAATTTCTTTGTTGTATAATTTTTAATATTAAAAGTATAAATACCTTCAATATGATTTGAATAAATTATTTCATTCTCATTTATCCAGTATGGCTCACCTGCATCTTTTATATTAGTTGGTATTTGTATTACATTTTTAAACATGTAATCAATTAACAAAAAACCATCATAATTTGAACCAAATATATATCTATCATTGTTCCAACTCGGAATACCACTGATTGTTTGAATGTTTCCGTATTGAATAGTGTCTAAAGCATCTCCCTTTTCATCTCTAATTATGGTGATGTATTTTTTATCAAAAGTCAAGTGTTCTGTGCAAAATAAAGTACCCTTATTGTTCCATTCTGGGTTGAAATCGCTGCGGCTAAAAGTAAGTTGGGTTAAACTATCTCCATTGGGTTTAATTTTAAAAATATTATTGTACAAATCTTCAAACAGTAGCCAATTTTTTTTGCTCCAACGCACATAACTGGCAGGAATACCTTCGTATTTTTTGTTTTTTAATTGTAAAATAGAAATATTACTTTTTGAACTCCTATTGTAAACACAAAGTTCAATATTGCTATTTAATTGCCTTATGTATGCAAACTCATTTTCGTTTAATGGATTTAGACAAGGATAAGTACAATTTATATTTAAAAGAGGAACATATTTATAACCCATTCCACGTAAATTGTAAGGTGGTATTGGTTTATATGCTTCAATAGGCATACAACTTGTTTCTTCTAATTTGTTAGTTTTACTACATGATATAAATAGTAATGCAACAAATACATAAAATATTCTCATTTTATTATTATTAATTTACTTATAGCGACTTGGTTATTTTTCAAAGTTGCTTTACAAAAATAAACACCACTTTCTAAAAATTGAGTGTCAATTTCATAAGTACCATTTTTATTTATGTAATTTATTTTTTGCAATTTACCATTTAAATCTAAAACTGCAATATCGATTATTTCATTGTTTGAAGAATTGACAACTACTTTATTATTAGTAGGATTTGGATATAATGTTAAAAGTGTTTTAGTTTTAGTATTTTCTTGAATTGCACTTTTAGTTGGATCGAAGGTGTGAACAGAAAATGCTGTTTTAGCATCTGCAATAGAGTTTAAATTTAACCATTTATTTGGTGTAACTTTATAAGCATAAGTTGTAACTTTAACATCTAAAATATTTCCGTTTTTTGTAAATTTAAAATCTGCATAATCATCTTCTGATACTGTGTTACTGGAAAAATCTTTTAAACCCACAGTAGAATTTAATCTTTCCCAATATCCTAATATTTGCTCTGTTGAGTTATATGTATGCGTATAATTTTCTACAATTTCCCATTTTTCAACATTATTTAAAACAGTACCTTGGTTATAATTAAAAGCACCTCCAGTAGGAATTGTAATTGTTACATTTCCTTTGTAAGTTTCAGTTCTTGGCCAACCGTTTGTAAAATGATAAATTTTATACTTATTGTCTTTTATTTTGTCTAAAGTATTGTCAGGATTTATTAAACCCCACCCTTGGTCGTCATTATAATAATTTGGTGCAGGGGCTTTGTGGTCAGCATATTGTTCTATTAAATGTTCTACATCTTCAGGTTCTAATCTTTCATTGAAACCGTTTATAGGGCGGTATTTACTTAAAATTAAAGCGGCCAAACCTGAAACGTGAGGTGCTGCAGCCGATGTGCCATTAAAATAACAATACTTATCAGTAACATCTTGACAAAAATATTCAAATGAAGTTGGAATATTGCTGTTAGTGGTTATTAATAAAGACTGTGCACCAGGGGCGAGTACATCCATACCTTTGCCATACATTGAAGACCAAGGTAGCGGATTTCCACCTGAAGGATAACTAGTGCCATTTACTACACCTACATTTCCAGCTGTAATGTTTAACCTTACCTTATTATTACCACTTGCCCCAACACTTAATACCCATTCATCGTTATATGTTGCTGGAAAGTTTAAGGTTGTAGTTCCAAATGTATTAACAGTATTATCATCATTTCCTCTACTACATACATTTATACATTGGTTTCTTGCTGCGCCTTTAATTGCTCTTTTTACATTGTCTGATAACACAATTTGCCCCCAACTATGATTCTGTATATCTAAACCATAACCTTTATATGATCCGTTTGGTTGTAAAATATAATTTGCACCGTCTGTAATTGCTTCGCTAATTCTTGCATCTGATGCTAAGGCACTTGGACTATTGGTTTGAGAATTATCTCCAAAAATACCAAAAGTATATAATGATGTTCCAACATTTCCATTAGCAAAATCTCCACCAGCAACACCTGCAATGCCCTTTTCATTGTTCCTTATAGCCGCAGCAATTCCAGCTACGTTTGTTCCATGGTTGCTATAAGTTGTATTAATATTAAAAGCAGCAATGTCGGTTGGTTTAGTCAAACTTAAACCATCATAATATAATCTTCCACCCTTTATTTTTGATGTTGCTAATGTACCACCACCAAAATCTACATGTGTATAAATTATTGGAGCATCAAAAATACCCATTTTTATTTCAGGGCTTCCTGTTTCAATACTCCAAGCATTTTCAATTTCTATATTACCATTTATTGGCGAATTTGAATTTATATGTAAATTAAATTGATCAGTTGAATAATAGGGATCATTGGGTACTGAAGGTGTATTCAATTTGTATAAAAAATTAGGGTGGGCAAACTCAATAATTGGATGTAACATATTTAATGAATCACAAATTTCTATTACAGGTGTTTCGTCTATTAAAGGCCAATATACTAACAAAGTTGCCCAGTATTTAGGTATGCTAATTGTTTCGCCACTTCTTGTAAGTGATAGTGTATCATCAGTATCTAATGACCTATATATTTTATGCGTAATTGAATTTGCTAAAGTTTCATTCCATAAACCAAAACTGTTTATTAAAGTTATTGCTGAATCAGATAAAAAATTTGCAAGAACACCATTTACAAAATTTGAATCATTGATAATAATTTTATTTAATAATTCAGGATTAAAGGCAATAATAATTTGGTGTTTAAAATAAATAGGGTCACCATTTTCGTTGGTTTGGATTTCGTAATAAGTAGAATCCATTTGCGCATTTGCATAGGTAAAAGTAAATAATGTTAGTAGAAGAAAAGCCCATTGTTTTAAATTTTTAATGTTAAAATTTTTCATTTCATTTTTTGTTAAAAGTGTACTTCAAAAAACAATTTAAATAACAATAATAGCTATTCATATATGAATAATTTATTAAAATAGACTATAAATTATTCATATATGGTTTTTTTTAGCATTATTGTATAATCTTAATAATTAACATAATGGAGCAATTGAAAATTGGAAACAAAATAAAAAGCAAACGAATTGAAAAAGGAATTAAACAAGATGACCTTGCTAATGAATTAAATATTTCTCAAGCTTCTTTATCTAGAATTGAAAATGGTAAAGAAGAAGTAGGCGTTAATACTTTAATAAAATTATCTGAAATTCTTAAAACCCCAATTAATTATTTTACCTCCGACCCTGTAAATATTAACCAGCAATATTCAAGTTTTGAAAATTCAAACGGTGTTTACATTGCACAGCAATTAGAAGGTAATGAATATAAAGATATTTGTAAACAAAAAGATTATATTATTGAAAATCTTCAAAGCGAAATAAAAAAATTAAACGAACGTATTGAAAGAAGAAATAAAAAAATTGATGAATTAAATGAGGGTTTAAACAAAAAAGTATAGGGTTTTTATATGAAATTATTTGCAGAAAAATCGGATTGGTGAGTGGCGATAGCTATCGGCAACCAACCAAGTACAAAAATCGGCATAAATAGATGTTGGTGTCGCTTCGCTAAAACAACATCGGCAGAAAAATCGGATTTATGATTACACCAACCGAGGACAAATCAATAACTAATCAACTTTAAAACTAATGGTTTGATTGCTGTTTTTAGAAACAATCTCTATTTTGTAAATAGTTGAAAATTTTAGTTTTTCTGAGTTAGTGCTAATGTTTTTATTTTTTTCGGCCAATACATTTTCTATTTTACAAAATACCAGTTTTTCTTTATTATTATCTAAAGTGTAATAATTAATTAAAAATTCATCGTTTTGGGAGCCAATATTGTAAAGTTTAAAACTATAATTGGGCTTTAATTTTGGTTTGGTATTTTGGTATTGAATAGTAAAATAATAAGGATACAATGAAGAGTATTTAAAAGCCCTATAACTGCTTACCGGCAACCAATTGGCAGGTAAACCTTTATTAAAATTTACATTTGTTTCTGTTAACACATCCCAACTAATTTGTTTATTTCTATTTACTTGAAACAACCTATTTACTGCTCCGGCACATACAAAAAACTGATTGTTTGGCAATTCTTGAACAGAACCTAAGTGTTCGCTATGGGGGTTTTCAAAGCCATCTTCATCAAACTTGTATTCCCACACTTTTTGGCTTTCTTCATTAAATGAATTTGGAACAGATAGCTCAACTATTGATGAAACTTTTCCTTGTTCATTATTATTAAAAACCATTAAGTTTCCATTCTTTAATAACGCAGGTGCATGTTGCGCTGCAAAATAATTGGTGTTTGATTTTAATGAATCTTTTAAGCTTATATTTTTATTCCCAAAAATATATTCAATGCTATTGTTCGACTTTTTTATTTTAAAAATATTGTTAAAAGTTTTAAAACTTGCATAAACATAATCGTTTTTTTCATCTACATCAATTCCGTTTAAGTGCCCTACACGAAGCATTAAAGGTTCTTTTCCAATATCAATATTGAAGTTACGTTTTAGCTCAGGTATTAAATCAAAACTCCAAACAACTTGCTTGTTTTTATTGTACTCAATAATGGTGGAGCTACTCACTTGACTTTGGTTGGGCAATGATGAAAAAAGAGAAGCGCCAACTGTATTTTGGGTTTCGTTTGGGTTAAATTGTTTTTGACCACAAATTATGTAATTTCCCGATTTAAGTAAAGTAAAATCGTGGTGGTATTTTTCGGTACTGTCTCTCGAAACTTGTCCATCGTTAGGGGGTGTAAACAATGTATTTCCAAATTTATCCATTTCAAATGCTTGGTTTAAATTTAAAAAAGTAAATGTTCCTTTTGGGGTCAATACTAAATCGCGAATGTTATTTAAATTGTTGTTGTTTAAGTACCAAATTGGTTTGCCTTTTTTATTAAAAGCAATTTTTAATGCATCGCTAACTACTATGAAGTTATTTTGATTATTTGTATCTATTTTTCTAAAAACCAATCTAAAAAAATTTGAATCAATCAATGTACTATTTCCAGTTTGAAAATAATAAACAGGTGAAGTAAATGTAACTTTATTTTTATTGTTTAAAATACAATATTTCCATTTGTATTTTTGGTTGAATTCAATTCCTTCTTTTATAAATATGGCTGATGATTCGTGAATGGTATCAATAATAATATTTTTTTTGTTAAATGAACTATCGGCATTATTATAGGCTATAACCAATTTATATTTATTAAAATTCTCATAAATTTTATAATCAAATACTATTTGTGTAAAATTTAACACCTGGTTGTTATTATTAAGCACTTGACTGTAAGTACTATATGTTAAAAAAAATATAAGGAAAATAAGGAAAACTTTTTTCAAGGATTTTATGTTATTGAATAATGTTAAATATTATTAATTTTGATACAAATTAAATAAAAAAATGAAAAAAATTATTACAAAACTTTGTCTTTTAAGCTTTTTTCTTTTAAGCTTATCATCGCTAAAAGCGCAAACATTTTCAATAGGAACTGGAACTACCTCCAACACTGCTACTACTTACCCTGCTCCTTTTGGGCAGTATTATACAGGTGCAAGACACCAAATGATTTACAGAAAAAGTGAATTACAGGATTCGGGTGCAGTGAATGGCTTAATTACTCAGTTTGGTTTAAACGTTACAGCTGTTAATGGCTCTGCTGCACATTTGGGTTATACTATAAAAATGACTCAAACCAGTGCAACTTCGTTAACAGGTTTTTTAACAACTGGGATGACAACCGTTTTTACATCTACTTCTTACCAGCCAGTAAGTGGCTGGAATATGCATACTTTAAGTACTCCATTTACTTTAGATACTAGTTTAAATTTAGTAGTAGAAATTTGTTTTTCAAATGGTACAAATACTTATTCATACAATGCGTCAACCCAGTGGACAACAGGATTGGCAGCAGGCTCAACTATTTATAACCGAAGTGATGCAACAGGCAATGGCTGCCCAGATGCTACTACACCAACAAGTTCAAATTCAAGACCAAATGCAAAATTTACAATTACTGCGGGTGTTAGTATGTCATACAGTGCTGCTTTTTTAAATCAAAACAATACTTTTCCAATGAGAAGAGGAATTAATAACCAAGATATATTAAGAATTGCCGTTGTTACTGCTGGTAATACAAGTCCAATTAATGCTACCCAATTTAATTTAAGTACCAATGGAACTAGTACCACATCTTTTATAAGCAGAGCTAGAATTTTTTATACTGGAACTAACCCTACGTTTGATACTTTACTTCCATTTGGTTCAATTTTAACACCATCTGGTTCATTTACTATATCAGGCTCTAGGTCTCTAGCACCTGATACCAATTACTTTTGGTTAACTTATGATGTTACAAACTCGGCAACAACTTCAAGTATTTTTGATGCAGAATGTTCAGCAGTAACTGTTGCTTCTGTTTCAAGAACTATTTCTCCATCGTCTGTAACTGGTAACAGAACTGTTTTAGCTCCCTTAAGTGGCGATTTTTTAGTAGGAACAGGACAAACATTTGTAACTATTCAAGATATTCAAGATGCATTGTTTTACAGAGGTGTTTCTGCAAATACACGTTTTTTACTCAACGATGTATCTTATACTTTAACAAGCCCTGTCACTATTACTCCTTTTGTAAATACTGGCAACTTTTCAGTATCTATTAAGCCAAATGCATCAATAGTTAGCACCATAACAGGTTCCATCAATGTGAGTGCTTTAATTAGAATAAATGCAAGTAATGTTCAAATAGACGGTAGCAATACAACAAATGGAATATCTCGCGATTTAACTTTGACTAACACAAGTATTACCAATCCGATAGTTTTATCTATTGTTAGTTCAGGAACAACTATTATAAATAACAATGCTATTAGCAATTGTAACATTATAAATGGTACTCAAAATAGCTCTGCTATAGCTATTACAGATATTGGTGGTTCTGCTGGTGGATATTTTTCAAATACTTTAATTAAAAATAATTCAATACAAAAAGCTTACATAGGAACTTATATTTTTAGCGCAAGTTTATCAGCAAGCAATATAACTATAGATAGTAATACAATATCAGGTACCGGAACTAACGCAATTAGATTAGTAGGTGTTTATATGCAAGGTGTTGTTGGTGGAGTTATAAGAAATAACTTTATAGGGAATTTTGAAAATACCAATACCGAAACCAAACAAGGAATTTGGCTAGCTTCTGGAACAAGAGATATAGTTATTGCAAGAAATAGAATTTCAAATATTGGGATTACTGGAACAGGAAATACTGGAATAGGGATAAGGGTAACCACCGCTATAACTGGTGCAAACATATCAATTAGAAATAATATGATTGACAGTATATATGGAACAGGTGCAACTACTTTTCATAGTGCTTTAAACCCTGCTGGAATAAACTTAGCTGGAACTCAATCTGGAATTCAAATTGTATATAATACTATAAGATTAGGTGGAAATACATTGAATGCTTCAAATGCAAATTCAGCATGTGTAAGAATTCTTGCTGGTTCATCGGCCGATGTAAGAAACAATTATTTATATAATGTGCAAGGAGCAAGCACTACAGGCGTTGGTACATATTCTATTACACTGGAAACAGCAGCTTCTCAATTATCATTAGTAAACTCAAATAATTACTTCAGTGGTGCTAGTGGAGTTGGAATAAATAGAGTAGCTAGAATTGGAACAACTGATTACACCACATTAGCAAGTTGGAAAGCTTTGATAACTGCCGATGCAAATTCATTTTCTGAAAATACTCCTTTTGTTTCAGTAACTGATCCTCATATTCAGCCATTTATTACTTCACAAATGGAAGGAAGCGCAGTGGTTATTACTGGAATTACTAACGATTTTGATGATGATTTAAGAAGCACAACAACTCCAGATGTTGGGGCAGATGAATTTATAGGTACTGCGGCTGATTTAACTGCACCTGGAATAACTTATACCGCTTTAAGTGGCAACTCATCATTAACTACAAGAGTGGTAAATAATATTGCTATTTCTGATGTAAGTGGTGTTGATGTTACTACATTAGGTAGACCAAGAATTTATTACAAAAAAACAAGTGAAACCAATCAATTTTTAGGTAATTCAAATTCTGATAATGGATGGAAATTCGTAACATCAACTAATACTTCAAGTCCATTTAGCTTTACAATTGATTATAGTTTATTGTTTAGTAGCATTTCAGTTGGAGATACTATTCAGTACTTTGTAGTAGCTCAAGATTTGGCTTCAACTCCAAATATTGGTGCTAATCCTTCTACAGGTTTTACAGCTTCTAGTATTACATCAATTACTACTGCACCTACAACTCCAAACACATATAGAATTACCAATACACCTTTATCTGGAAACTATAATATTGATTCACTTCAAACATCACCTAATTATACTTCTTTAACTAGTGCTATTAGTGACTTAAACAGCAGAGGTGTTAGTGGACCTGTTACCTTTACTTTAACACAAGATAATTATAATACTACATACGAAACATTTCCATTAACCATTAATGCATTTATTGGCGCAAGTGCTACAAATAGAGTTACATTTAGACCAGCAACTGGCTTAAATGTGACTATTACAAGTAATGCAGCAAATGGTGCTTTTAGACTAAATGGAGCTGATTTTGTAACTATAAATGGTTCTAATAATGGAACAAATTCTAGAAATTTAACTATTGCTAATTCGGCAAATGGAACTTGTGTTTGGTTAAGTAGTTTAGGTGTAAATGCAGGTGCTACAAATAATGTTATAACCAATACAAATTTTGTTGGAAATTCATTAAGTGCAGGTGTTACTGGTTTAGTTTTAACAGGAAACTCTACAGTAAATGATGGCGATGACAATGATAATAATACCATAAGTTTTAATAGATTTAACAGAATGAGTGCTGGTATTTTTGTTAGAGGTGGTTCAACAGGATTGGTTGATTCGTTAAGAATACTAAATAATAGAATAGGTTCTGATACTGCATTGCAAATTGTTGACTTAAAAGGAATTGATATAGCTAGAGTAAATGCATCTAACATTAACTCAAATATAGTTTTCGGAATGGTAAGCACTACTACTCAAAAAGCAGCAATTGAATTAAATGGAGCAGTTACCAATACTACGGTTAATACCAATACTATTAGAAATATAGAGTATGTAGGAACTGGTGGTTGGGCAGCAAGAGGTATATCGGCAAGCATAGGCACAGGAAATAACAATATTACCATAGCTAATAATATGATAACAGGTGTATTGGCTGATGCTTGGGGAACTGGATTTACTTACCAATGTATTGGAATACTATTAAATGGTGGAACTAATTACAATGTTCATTTCAATACTATTAACATGACTGGACAAAGAGACAATAGTTTTAGCAATAATATTGGAGCAAATATTTGGGTGGAAGCTGGTTTAACTTCTGGTGTTTCGTTAAGAAATAATATTTTAACCAACTCGCAAACTTCAATTAACTCTACTGCTGGTTTTAACTACAGTGTGTATGTAAATGGAACTGGAAACCCATTTAGCACCATAAACCATAACTTATACAATAGCAAAACCACTACTCCTTTAGTGGTAACACCTTATATTGGAAGAATAAACGGTGTAGATATAACTACTTTGGCTAATTGGAGAACAGCAACTTCAGGCGATTTAAATTCAACAGGTGATTCAGCATTTTTTGTTTCGAATTTCGATGCTCATTTAACTGGATCTTCAATTGGTAACTTTAATTTAAAAGGTTCACCTATAAGTGGCATAACCACCGATATAGATGGACAAACTAGAAACACTACTTTCCCTTACATGGGTGCAGATGAAATAACTACTGCTCCATTACCTGTCAATTTGATAAGCTTTAACGCTAAAAAATTAGATGAAAATGTACTTTTAACTTGGATAACTGCTAGTGAAACTAATAATAAAGGTTTTGAAATACAACGCTCAATTGATGGCATAAACTTTAAAACAATTGATTTTGTTAAAGGTGCAGGTAATTCGGTAAAAACTGTTAACTATACTAAAACCGATTTAAATGCTTTCGATTTATTAAAAGTAGAAAAAATATACTACCGTTTAAATCAAATAGATTTTGATGGCAATAACGAATTATCGAACATTAGAGAAGTTACGAAAAATGAAACTACTTTAGGTGGAATAAAAGTATATCCTAATCCTTTTAACAATGCAATAAGTATTGAAACAAATGGTTTAGACCAATTGGAAAATACAATTACTGTAAATGACATTACGGGTAAATTGGTTTCAAAATCGGTTGTAATTTTTGAAAAAGGAAATAGTAGTTACACCATTACTAATTTAGAAAAATTACCTGCTGGAATTTACTTTGTAAAAGTGGCAAATAAGCAACACTCAGAAGTATTTAAATTAGTTAAAAACTAATAAAACGAAGCAATAAAATTAAAAGCTGCCTTGTAAAAAGGCAGCTTTTTTTGTTTAAGAATTAAAAATATATTATTGTGCCATTTTAAAAACAAATCCATTTATTTATGAATATAAAATTATCAATCTGTGTTGTTATAATGTTATTATTAATTTCAAGTTGTGCAACAAATAATATGGCTTACAAACCTGCAGCAAGAGCATTGGAATTTAAAAATATTGATTTAAAAGAAAGAAAAGTAATATACAACGCCCGATTAACACTTACGGTTAAAAACATTGACAGTGCAAACGCTTTTATTAATAATATGGTTAAGAACTATGAAGGTTATATAGTTATAATGGGTAATTCTAAAACTGAAATCAGGGTAAAATCAAGTATGCTTAACGAGGCGCTTAACGACATAAATACACTTGGAAAGATGACTAGTAAAAATGTTTATGGAAAGGATGTAACCGATGAATATTTTGACAATGAAATAAGGTTAGATAATGTTAACAAAGCGAGACAAAGGTATTTAGAACTACTACAAAAAGCCGAAAATGTAGCAACTACTTTATTGATTGAAAAGGAATTGGAAAGATTAAATGTTGAAATTGATAGTTTAAAAGGTAAGCTTGAAAGAATGAATCATTTAACTGATTTTTCAACAATAGAAATTTATTTAGAACAAAAAGAAAAGCTAGGAATTTTAGGCTATGTTTTTGTAGGACTTTATAAAGGAATAGAATGGCTATTTGTGCGTTAATTTTTTAAAACTCGAACTTTAAACCTACATTTATTCCCCAATCCCTGGGCTTTAGTTGATTAGGTTGTTGCTCTAAATAAGTGAGCCTATGAACCATGCTTACTGAAAATATTTTGAAAATGTTTTCAAAACCATAACCAACTTCTATATATGGTATATTATTTTTAAAAGAGTTTACTTTACTTAACAATTTACCTTCTGCATTTTTTTCGGGTATTAACGCTTTGTCTTCTGAACTTGTTCTGCCATATGCAGCTTTTACAAAGGCAAAGTTTCGAAGTTTCCAATTTTTAACCACAGGAATACTGTTTAAAAACAAACCTTCAAAGTGTTGAACGTAGGTTAAATGTATGTATTCGTCTGAAATAAACTCATAAAAATTCATTAAACTGTAATTGAAATCAGAATAAATAAATACTTGATTTCCTCTAGCCACGTCCAACAAAGGATAAGGAAGTGTGCCCCATATTTTACCTAAAGTTATCCAATAATCGGCTGTACCAAAAACACTGGTATTGGCATGGTGAATAATATTTAATTGAAGTTTATTGTATTCAAAATTACTACCAATAATACCTTTAAAACCATGGGTATAATTAACCGTTAAAACCGGATATTGAGAACGAATCATTCTAATTCTGTTATTACCCCTAACAATTAAAAGTTCTTTATAAGCATATCTAAATTCTATACTTGCTTGTGCGTTAGTAAAATTGTTTTTTAAACTATCGGTATTGGTTTCATTGGTTTTATAAGCAAAAACAAAATCTCCTAATGGTTCAAAATTATTGATTTGTGCTCCTCCTCTATACGACCAATCGCGGTTAAAATGTTTGAACACACCCAATTTAAACTCATGTGTTCTATTCAATCTAATACCATCTGCAAAAATACTTATTGCTTGAAAAATATTTGAAGTATTGTTTCCTGGTCCAAAATCGGTTGTAATACCCAATATATCATAATCATCTCGGTACGAAGCACTCCAAACAGTCCAGTCCCTCCTATTGCTAATATAATCTACTGCCAACCCATATTTAAATCTTTCATCTTTAAAACCATAAGCCAAATGTGATTTGTAAATCCATTTTTTACTAAAAAAATGATTGGTTCTAAACCCTAATCTTACTCTATTTCCTTCTACATTATTATATCCATATAAAAATACATAAGGCCCCCAATCTACCCCTCCTATTCTTTTATATCCTTCAACTACAATTCTTACCACGTCAATATAAGTTTGTATTGCTGGTAGGTTTTTAATTGAATCCACCATATTATACATTTTTCGTTCAACAATAGTAAATGGTTCTGGTCTTTTAGTAATCCAAAAATTAGAGTCTTTTTCTAATTCATCTTCTTCACCTCTTTCAATTATTCTATCGTAAAATGAAATTTCTTTAGGCTGATTAACCTCAATATTTGTAACTGAATTGTAGAACTTGGCTATAACCCCACTTGAGTTTTTGGTAAGTTCAGCTACATCAATAATCATTCTGTTTTTAACTGGAATAAAAGGCCCAGCATCAGTTTGTTTTAATTCTTGTTGCAATTTTAATCTATCAATAAAGTTAATATTGGCATATTTCGATATTTCTAAATCTAATTTTGAAATAGCCCAAGTACCTTCCTCTATCCATATATTACCCAAAAAACCGAGGTCTTGTTCATCTTTTAAATTAACTTGTAACTTATAATTTTTCTTCCCATCATCAATAGTTGAGTCGAGTAAAGTATATACATAATAAGTATGGCACACATTGCTTAAAGGTGAAATAAAATCTTTACCTAAAATACGAACAAAATTTGAGTTAAAATTAAAATTTGTAACACTTGTTCCCATCAAATCAGTAATAAAACTTTTGTCGCCTACTCCAATACCAGTAGTGCTACTTGCTAGCATTACTTCCTTATTTTTTGAAGGTATTTTATTATAATAAAATTTACTAAAAGTTTCGTTTATAAAAAGGGGTAATATGTATTTTCCATCTTCATTTTTCATTTGAAAAGCAGTATCAAATAACCCTTTAATGGGTTTAAACATGGTTTTGTTTTTCATTTCATCGCTAATATTATTTAGCGAAATATCTACTTTATTATAACTGTCGTATTGATAAGCGCTTAAATTTATTTGCGAGTTTATGTCTTTATTTTTTCTTGCATTATTTATAATTTTTAAAGCAGGGTTAATACCAACTCTTACAGTAATGGTTTTTAATTCTGCTCCTGCTTCTACCATTTCTATATTTATGGTTTGGGTAGTTCCTCTCTGTATTTTTCTGTAATAAGTTTTATAGCCTACATACCTTGCTTTTATAGAATCAACAATTTGTATGGTTTTAATTTTAAAGTTTCCTTCAAAATCGCTTGTAACACCAATTTTTGTTCCAACAAAAGAAATATTTACATAAGGTAAAGGCTCTTTGTTTCGTTTATCAATTACTTTGCCTTGAATTATTGTAATTACTTCATTTTCCTGTTGAGCAAAAGCATTAGAAGTATAATAAAATAAGGCAAAAAATAAAAAATATCTTTTCAAATTATAAAAAATGTGAGTGAGTGAAAATAGGAAAATTAACGTTTAACAATACTAATTTTCATTTTTATATCTTTAAACGGGCGATTAGTTTGGGGATTGGTATATACAATTGCTATTTTATCTAAAACTTCGAAACCAGAAACTAGTTGACCAAAAATAGTATAATCTTGATCGAGAAAAGGCGTTCCACCTATTTCCATATAAGTATTCACTTGGTTGCCATCGTATATATATTCTTTCTTTTTGTATTCATCGTCTATAGTTGGACCTAATTGCTGCATTATGTATTTTTGAACTGCATCTTTTCCCTGAGTTTGTTGAATTAATGCAAGCCTATTTGCCATAACAGTATCTTTCATAACCATATTGTTAAATACTTGCTGTTTGCGTTGGTAATTTTTAGCATTCATTATTTCTTCCAACTCTTTTTTCGATACTTTTTTTCCCTGAACTATATAAAATTGGCTTCCACTCGATTCTTTATTCGGGTTTATATCATCACCAGTTCGGGCAGCACACAACGCCCCTTTCGAATGGATGATATCTTTGTTTATTTCGGCAGGTATGGTATAATTGGGTCCGCCATTTCCTAACGTTTGTAATGAATCAGCATTCCGCGATTGAGGATCTCCACCTTGAACCATAAATTCTCGAATAATTCTATGAAACAATAAATCGTCATAATATTTTTCGCGTATTAATTTTTTGAAATTATCGCGGTGTTTGGGTGTTTCATCGTACAACATAAAAATCATATCGCCATACGATGTACTAATTTTTACATATTCTTTTAAAGCCTTAACCGGTTTTGGTTTTGCTTTACTTTGGGTTGCTTTAGGTTTTTGAGCAAATGCAGTGCTAAAAACAAATACAAATAAATAAACTAATATATTTTTCAATTTCATTTTTATTCGGGTATTAAATCGTTTTCTTCAAAATACTTAACTACTAACTTACGCAAATAATATTCTTGCGAAAGTAAATCTTTATATTCAGGCTGTGTTATTAAATCATAATGAGGCCAACCTTCTTTATCGGTATACTCATATTTAAAAAAACCTTCATAACTCAATAGTTTACATGTTGCAATGTGAAATAAATCCATTTTCTCTGCTTTTGTAAATTCTCTGTTTTGCCCTAATTCTCTTATACCAATTAAAAACAAAATGCCATTCATATCGGGCTTTTTGCCAAACTGCGTTTTTAAACCAAATACTATTTTATACCATTTTAGTTTGGTTAACTCATCAAATTCTTCACCAACCATATTGTGCGAATATGCTAAAAAAGTTTTTAAAGTGGATATAAATTTTTTTAAAAGGAATTTTTTCATCATTTATATTTATTATCGTATCATGAATAAACTTATTTTAAAATATATTATTTTCTTTCTTTTGGTTTTACCCAATTATTTATTGGCTCAACCTGCAAATAATTGGTGGAATCAATCGGTTTTTTACGAAATATTTGTGCGTAGCTTTTACGATAGCAATGGCAATGGAATTGGCGATTTTAATGGAATAACCGCAAAAATTAATTACTTAAACGATGGTGACTCCAACACCAAAACCGATTTAGGAATAAAAGGAATTTGGTTAATGCCAATTAATGCATCGCCAAGCTACCATGGGTATGATGTAACCGATTACAAAGCAGTAAATACTCAATATGGCACTACAGCCGATTTTAAAAACATGGTGAACGAAGCTCACAAAAAAGGCATAAAAGTAATTATTGATTTTGTAATTAACCATACTTCAAGCCAACATCCTTGGTTTATAAAATCTGCAAATAACGATGCATTTTACCGTAATTTTTATAGGTGGAACACCACCAAACCAACTTATAAAGGTCCGTGGGGACAGGATTTATGGTACACAAAAAATGGCAGTAATTATTATGCATTGTTTTGGAGCGAAATGCCCGATTTAAACTATAATTACCAACCTGTAAAAGACAGTATTTTTGACGCTGCAAAATTTTGGATTGACAGCATGCACATTGATGGTTTTAGGTTAGATGCAGCCATGTATTTGTACGAAAATGGAAGTAATGTATTGAATCAACCCGAAACTTTTCAATTTTGGACCGATTTTAATGCTTATTGCAAATCATTAAACCCTAATTTTATGACAGTGGGCGAAGTTTGGACAAGCACCAGCACAGTTAAAAACTATAATAATAAACTCGATAATTGTTTTGATTTTGATTTGGCTACTGCCTTTTTAAATACCGTAAAAAGTAGCAATACATTTCAACTTAGAAATACCATTAAATACGCATACGATAATTTACAGTTTAACAAATTCAGTACTTTTTTAACCAATCACGACCAAAACCGTGTTTTTGATGAAATGAATGGGGACATCAATAAATTAAAAGCATTGGCAGCAATGTATTTAACATTACCTGGCACTCCCTACTTATATTATGGCGAGGAAATAGGAATGAAGGGCGTAAAACCCGATGAAAAAATAAGAACTCCTATGCAATGGAATACGAATACAAATGCTGGTTTTAGTACAGTAAATCCTTGGCAAGCAGTAAATAATAATTTTTCTATTTACAATGTGCAAAGCATGGAAACCGATGCAAATTCTTTGTTAAATTATTATAAAAATTTAATTCAAATCCGAAATAGTTTTCCAGCTTTAAGTGTAGGAACTTATCAAAATGTAATATGTACCGATAGTGCTGTGTTTTCGTTTTTAAGAATATACAATAACCAACCTTATTTGGTATTAACCAATACTGCAAATAGAACAATAAACGGACTAAATTCGCTTATAAATATGTTGGCTTGGGCTAATGGAAATTTTAAATGTAAAGAACTTTTAACAAATAAAACTGAATCGTTTTATGTAACCGATAATGCAATTGGTGGCATCACATTAGCACCTTACGAAACAAAAATTCTTCAACTTGATAGAAGTACATCAATAGAAAAAATAGACGAAATGGTTGAGTTAACAATTTATCCTAACCCTACAAATGATGTTATAAATATTGAAACTAAATCTTTAAAAAATGAAATTACTGAATTGGTTTTAATAAACGAAATAGGAAAAACAGTTTGTAACCAACTTATAAATAGTAACGGATTAACTCAAATTAAAATGGATGAGATGCTTGCAGGCATTTATTTTTTAAAGTTAAACAATGGAAAAACGTATAAAATAGTAAAGATGTAAAGCTTATTATTTTAAAGTAAAGGTAAAAGTAGCACCTAAAAACGCTTGGCCATATTGTATTCTATAGTCGGGTTGCCAACGCAACGATAAATTTTCAGATACATCAAACTCCTGCAAATGTGCATCAACTGCGGCATCCATAATTTGTAAACCATACAATGCACCAATTCCAATCCACGATAAATCTCTGTTTTCTCTATAAAAATCTCTAAACGAAACTAAGTTGGCTATATCCAAAGGCTCTAGAGTTGGGTCGGTTAAGGTTAAGCCAGCATTTCTATCTTTGACTGCTTGGCGCAAATCATCGTATTGTTTTTGGTAAAAAGCAACGGAGTAAATTAATGCCGCAAAACCACCATAAACAATGGGCAATTTCCAATATTTTTTGTTATAAATTTGTCCTAAACCAGGTACAAAAGCCAAAAAGGTAACTTTCTTTGGACGGCTCCATTTGGTGGTATCGGCAACATATGGTTTATCTTCAACTTTTTGGGCGTAAGCTGTATTTGCTAGCGAAAGCACACAAAGAATGAATAATATTTTTTTTAACATAAAAGCTGTATTGCTTGTTTTTATTGGGACAAAAGTAATATTTTACATGGTTAATTCAAGTTTGAATCTTTAGTTGACTTGGAAGAATTCATAAACTGGATCAAATTACTTAGCATCAAACAAAGATTTTGCCAAAGTATTAAAAAAATCTCTTTTAGAATATTTACCGGAAATTTGAATAATTTTCGTTCCGTTTGGTAGTAAATCAAAATAATTATCTTCAAAAATTATTGAATTATCAATTGAAAATAAATACACATTTTTAGCTAATTTATTTGCTGTTATTTCTAATCGATTTCCTTTTAAATTCTTAATTTCAAAATAAGGTTTTTGAAGCAATAAATCCTTTGGTTTTACAAAATAATGCAATGCATTGATTGATGTATTTTCATTGTTAAATGTTGCCGATAAAACCAAATTATTCAAGTTAAGTTCACCTTTCAACTTACTTTTATCAAAGTAATAATAAATGCCGCTGGTATTCGATTTAACTATGGTTTCCACATTTTCGCTAAAAAATATTTTACCATTAAAATCTAATACTTTTATGGATAAATTTCCTTTTATATTTTCTAATTTATCTGAAACAATAAACACTAAAACAGAATCGTTTTTTTCTTCAAAAGAAATCAACAAATCGCTATAAGATTTTTTTACTTGATAGTGCAATGCTTTCCAATTTCCATCATAATCTATCGAACTCCAAGATGTAACTGGCCAACAATCATTTAATTGCCAATACAAAGTTCCCATGCAATAGGGTTTTGCCCTTCGGTGCGCTTCAATGGACGTTTTCATTCCATCTGCTTGCAGCAATTGTGAAACATAAATATAGTTTTCAAAACTTTTTGGAACATTGAAATCACGTTCCATATATGTTTGAATGGTTTCAAATCCTGTTGGGTGTTTTTGATGTGTTTTTAAAACACTGGAATCAATTTTCAAAACATTATTTTCATATTGCAAAGCACCCATTTTTGTAAAAGTACTTAATTGAGGCATTCCTTGAAAACCATATTCACTCATGAATCTACCCACCTTTTTTTCATACGTTTCAAATGGCTGCATTCCCCACCAAACGCCCCAATAATGCGCATCGCCTTCCGTTAAACTTTCTTTGCGTCCCCAACCAATACTTGGAGAGCTTGGCCAATAAAACCTAGATTTGTCCAATAATTGTATGGCATTTTTGATATTGTTTTCAAATAATAACACATAGTCATTCCAAATTTTAGTGGAGTCAGTGGAGTTATACTTAAACTGTTTTTGCCAACCCCAATTTTTCCAACCTTCATCTATTTCATTGTTACCACACCAAATAGCCAAACTTGGATTATTTCTTAAACGAATTATTTGGTCATTTACTTCCGCATTTACATTTTCCAAAAAAGCCGAATCTCCCGGATACATGGCGCAAGCAAACATAAAATCTTGCCAAACCAATATGCCATTTTCATTACATAATTGATAAAAATAATCACTCGCATATTCGCCACCGCCCCAAACGCGCAGCATATTCATGTTTGCAGCTTTTGAATCGGTAATTAATTGTTTGGTTTTTGAAAACGGAACGCGTGGTAAAAAATTATCTTCAGGAATATAATTGGCTCCTTTTATAAAAACTGGGATGTCATTTAATTTAAATAAAAATGATTTTCCCAAACTATCCTTTTCCTGAACTAATTCAATGGTTCGCAACCCAAAGCTTACATCCTTTAAATCAATTTTTTTGCTAGCTAATTTTAAAACAATCGTATAATCATACAAATTTTGTTTGCCTAAATTGTGTGTCCACCAAAGTTTTGGATTCTTAATTTTAGCATTTAATAAAACTGTGTTTATTCCTTTTTGTAATTCAATAATTGTATCTTCAAAGAGTGGTAAATCACGACTTGGTTTTGAATTATAAATTTCAAAATTATAAATCCCCTTTTTACTACAATTTACTTCCACTTTGAATTGAATTTGTGCTAATTCTTTGGTGAGTTTTTCTTGAATAAATTGCACATGATTTATTTTGGCTTGGTTCCAAAAATGAAGTTGAATTGCTTTGTAAATTCCACATGTTACAAATCGTGGACCCCAATCCCAACCATAATGATATTGAGCCTTTCGAGTAAATACTTTTTCGTTTCCTGGCAATTCATAAGTTAATTTTTTTGCTTCAGCTTCTCCCCTATTAACCGCTGATTCAAAAACAATTTTCAATTCATTGTTACCTATTTTCAACTGTTTTTTTACCTCCAAATTCCAAGTACGAAACATGTTATTGGCAGTTAAAACTAAAGTATCGTTTATAAATATTTTTGCATAGGTGTCAATACCTTCAAAATTCAGTGCTATGTGTTCATTTTGATATTCGGATTTAGAAATAAAAAAACCAGTTTTATATTCCCAATTTTCACGTTCAATATACTGTAAAAGCTTTTCGTTATTGCCATTAAAAGGATTTGGAATAATTTTGTTTTGGAGTAAATCTGTGTGAACGGTTCCAGGAATTTTAGCAGAAAACCATTTGTTATCACGGGTGTTTTTAAACTGCCATTTTTCTTTCGACAAATCTCTTTTAGAATTTTGGGAAATTGCCAATATTGGCAAACAAATAATCGCTAAAAAAAGTGTAACAAATTTCTTCAATCTAGTTTGGATTTAAGCATAAAAACTTCATCCATGTTGGCAGTTTCATTTTGTAAAACGGCAGATGAATGAAACCAATTGGTATGAATATTTTCTTTCAATATTTCAATATGATTAGCACGAATTCCACCTCCCGGCATGATGCAAATTTTATTGTTTGCTTTTAAAGCTAAAGCTTGCAAAGATCCTAAACCTTCCATTGCATTTTTAGCATTCCCTGAAGTAAGTATTGTTGTAAATCCACATTCAATAACAGCATCTAAAGCTACCATTTGGTTATTTATTTCATCAAAAGCTCGGTGGAATGTGCATGGTAAAGGATTTGCCAATTCAAGCAATGCTTTATTTTGCATAATATTTACTTCCTGATTTTCTGTTAATATTCCAAAAACAAATCCATCGACACCTGCATTTTTAAATTGTAACATATCGTTTTTCATTTGTTCAAATTCATCTTTTGAATAAACAAAATTTCCTCCTCTTGGACGAATCATTATATAAACTGGAATATGAATTTTTGATTTCAACAATACAAAGTCCTCTAATTTTGGTGTAATACCACCCTCATTCATAACCGCACAAAACTCAATTCTATTGGCTCCGGCTTGTTGCGCAATGATGGCAGATGCTATGTTAAAACAAGCAATTTCTAAATGGTTTTTTTGCATAAAAAATTTATTATTTATTGATAAATTTTTTAAAGTTTATAATGATAAGGTGCATCCAATAAAACATTTCCTGAATTGTCGTGAACGGCATAATTAAAGCCACTTTGAACACAATACGAACCATATTCCCCATTTTTGTTTAATGCAATAAAACCTACTTGAATGTCTTTCAATTCTTTCTTCCTTAATTTCATTAATTTCACTACCCTGGCTACTGCTTCTTCACACGCTTTTTGTGGTGAATTTCCTTGTCGCATTAACTCAACAACCAAATGACAACCAGCAATACGAATCACCTCTTCACCATGTCCAGTTGCAGTGGCTGCACCAATTTCATTATCAACGTATAAACCTGCACCAATAATGGGTGAATCGCCCACTCGGCCATGCATTTTAAACGCCATTCCGCTGGTAGTACATGCACCCGAAAGATTGCCATGTTTGTCTAGTGCAATCATGCCAATGGTATCATGATTTTCAATATTTACAATGGGTTTGTATTGGGAAGTTTTTAACCATTCTTTCCATTCTTTTTCGGAAGCTTCTACCAATAAATTTTCCTTTTTAAAACCTTGCGAAAGTGCAAATTGCAATGCACCATCACCCACAAACATTACATGTGGCGACTTTTCCATTACCGCTCTTGCCACTGAAATAGGATGCTTTATAAATTCCAAGCAAGCCACCGAACCAATATTTGACATTTCGTCCATGATGCAAGCATCTAATGTAACCCTACCATCTCTATCTGGTCGGCCGCCATAACCCACACTTCGCTCATTTGGATCAGCTTCGCAAACCATTACTCCAGCTTCCACCGCATCTAATGCTTTTCCATTATTTTTCAATATTTCCCAAGCAGTTTCATTGCATTTTAATCCAAATTTCCAAGTGGATAAAACAATGGGTTTGTTTACTTTTACATTGGGTTTATTTTCTGCGTTTGTGCTACTATTTACCAATAATGCAGCCGAGGCCAATGCCGATGTTTTTAAAAATTTTCTTCTGTCTGTCATTGTTTTATTGGTAAAAAATGTTTGGCATAATTTACTTTCATTCTATCTAAAATTCCCTTGTGAATGTATAATCTTTTATTAAAATCTGTGAAATTTTTGTTTTCCAAATTCGTCCATAAAACCTCCGACAAAGCACTCATTCTTGGCATAGCCATGTATTCTACTTGTGAAAAATTGGTGATATATTCAGTCCAAACATTGGCCTGAGCACCCATGATAAATTTTTGTTCATTGGCATTTAAAGAATCTGGAGTTGGGTTATAATTATAAACAGAATCGAGTGGATTAAAGCCACCAATAGCCAAAGGTTCAGCTGCTTTATCCCTGCTTTGATAATGATCAAAATAACATGGTCTTCCTGGACTCATTACCACAAAATGATTTTGTTTTGCAGCAGCAATTCCTCCATTGATTCCTCTCCAACTCATTAAGGCTGCATTAGGCGCTAATCCACCTTCTAATATTTCGTCCCAACCAATAATTTGACGACCATTAGCATTCACATATTTTTCAATTCTGGTAATAAAATAACTTTGTAATTCTTCTTCATTTTGTAAATGTTCATCTGCTTTTCGCTTTTGGCATTTTACGCATGATTTCCATTTAGTTTTTACACATTCATCGCCACCTATATGAATATATTTACTCGGAAATAATGCCATTACTTCCTTTAAAATATTTTCTAAAAACACAAAAGTTTCCTCATTGCCAGCGCAATAAACATCATCGGAAACTCCCCAACGGCTGTATGTTTCAAACGGACCAGCATTGCACGCATATTGCGGATAAGCAGCCAAGGCCGCCAATGAATGTCCAGGCATTTCTATTTCGGGAAGTACTGTAATATGTCTGTTTTTTGCATACGCAACAATTTCTTTGATGTCGTTTTGAGTATAATAACCTTCATATAAAGTGCTGTCATATTTATCATTTGCTGAAGGATTTCCTAACGAATCAAAGGTTGGTTTTCCAATTAAAGTAGCTTTTCGTTTACTACCAATTTTAGTCAAAAAAGGATATTTTTTTATTTCAATTCGCCATCCTTGATCATCCACCAAATGCCAATGAAAAACATTTAGTTTATACATGGCCAAATAATCAATGTATTTTTTTACTTCGTTTTTAGTAAAAAAATGTCGGCTACAATCTAAGTGCATACCTCGCCATTGGTAACGTGGCGCATCGTTTATTTGCAAACAAGGAATTTTTAAAACAATACTTTTTTCAAGGGGCAATAATTGAATCAAAGTTTGAATGCCATAAAAAATTCCTGCATTGTCTAAAGCATATATATTGATTGTATTTTTTGAAACATTGAGTTGATATTCTTCTTTATTGTTATCACATGCTTTTCCATCTGCTTTCAAAAAAGTAATTACATTAATAGCTGCTTTGGTTTTATGAGTAACTTTTAGTTTTAAACCATAATTTTCAAAAATATATTGCTTTAAAAAAGCTGCTTCGACAGATTTTTTTTCAGCAAAAATGATTGTGTTTTTATTGATAGAAAATGTTCCTTCTGCCTTTTGAATGCTATTAGGCAATGGAATCAGTGGAAGAATTTGTGCATGATTTTTAAAAAACAAAAACAAAGTACAAACACTTAAAAAAAATTTCTTTATCATGTGATATATTTTTCTAAAATTGGATAAACAATAGTAATAAAATATATAATGATTTCAATGATGGAAAAAAGGAGATCTAAAGGGAGATTGCTGTAAAAAAGGAATGAATTTTTGAACCACACAGAAAACAAAGTTTATGCTAAATTTTCTATGTGGTTTAACTAGGTAACATTGAGTTTAGTTTTTTAAAAAATTATTTCTTTCCAAATTTATCACCAAATACTTTTTTAAACTTTTCTAACTTAGGAGCTATTACAAATTGGCAGTAGGGTTGGTCGTTGTTTTGGTTATAGTAGTTTTGATGGTAATCTTCTGCAGTGTAATAGTTATTAATTGCGGTAATTTCAGTAACAATTGGTTTTGCAAATGCGCCAGATTTATCTAAATCGGTTTTATACTTTTCGGCTAATTGTTTTTGATAATCACTGTTATAAAATACTGCAGAACGGTACTGCGTTCCTACATCGTTTCCTTGTTGGTTTAAAGTAGTTGGGTCGTGGGTTTGCCAAAAAATAGAAAGTAAAGTTTCGAAACTTACTTTACTTGAATCGAACCAAATTTTACATACTTCGGCATGGCCGGTTTTACCGAAACAAACCTCGCGGTAAGTAGGGTTTTTAACATCGCCATTGGTGTAACCACTTTCTATTTTTATTACACCATTTACTTGTTGAAATACGGCTTCCACACACCAAAAACAACCAGCACCAAATACTGCAGTTGAAAGTGTGTCATTATTTTCTGTTGTCATTTTTGTAGGAGTTTGATTGGTTTGTTTGTTGTTATTTTGAGCACAGCTTGTTAAACTTATTATTAGTAAAGTTTGTAAGTAAAAAATAGTTTTTAATATTTTCATTTTTTGTAGTAATTAATTCAATGGCAAATATGATACAATAAATAACAAACGCTTTTTATTTATGTTTGGTTTTGTAAGCCCCATTACATTATTTAAAAAATACCTAATTTACGATTATAAAATATTTTAGCGACTTGATGTTTTATTTCGTTTTAAAATATTCCAAATTAGTATGGCAAAGAGTGCTGTTAATATGGCAAAAAACTTTTCAAAATTTGATTTTGCAAAAATATTACCCACTGTATTTAGAACAAACAGCCCAAAGAAAATCCATAAAATTATGTTTACTGTTTTAGTTGAAAACTTAAATTTCACGTAATCAATTTTCATTAAAAGAATCCATGATAAAAATATATTTACTAATATAGAAATACTTTCAAAAACGTACATTTCATTGTCGTTTGTAAGTCGGCCACCCCAAGCAATGTGATAAGGAATTATTTTTAAAACAATGCAAACATGAAATAAGATTATGGAAAAAAGTAATCCCAAGAACAGTTTTATGGAGTAGTTAATATTCATATTTATTTTTTTTAATTTGTAATTTAATGTTTT
>JBAXCN010000028.1:0-36440 GCA_037141455.1 Bacteroidota bacterium | reverse complement strand
TCGCTAGGTTGCGAATATTTACCAATATTTACATTTACCATGGTAACATATCCGTTAATGGGCGAGTAAATATTTATGCTTTTTGAAATGGTATTTTCATTTACCGTTTCTGGATTAAGCCCTATTAGTTTCAACTTTTCTGCCAATGATTTTAAAGTAATTTTTTGCGAAATAAACTCTGATTCAGTTTGCTGAAAAACCTTATCGCTACTGGCTTTGCTTTGGTTTAGTTCTTTTTGTCGGTTATATTCATTTTGAATAAAATTTAGTTTGGCTTTGGCCAATAAATAATCTTGTTGCAATTGAATATATTGTTGGTCTTCCATTACAGCAATTACTTCGCCTTTGCTTACGTGCATGCCTGGCAATAGTTTGGTTGATTTTAAATAACCACCCAAAGGCACACTTACCGATACCATGTTTTGTGGTGGCACATCTATTTTTCCATTTACTTTTAAAATACTTGAAACCGTTTTTTGTTCCAATTTACCAAAACCAATATTGGCATTTTTTAATTGGTCATTGGTTAAATTTACTACCGTTTCTAAAGTAGCTTCAACTTCTTTTTCTTCAGGTTTATTATTGCCGCAGGCAATAAAAGTGGTTAAAATTATTAGCAATAAAATAGTTTTTATTTTACTATTTATGTTTGCGAAATGCAAAAATATAGATGTTTCTGAATTGCTTTTTTGTAGCTGTAAGATTACTTTACAACTTCCAATATTATTACAGTATAAAATATTATTTTTAATTGAATTAAATAACCACATAGAAACATAGATTATATAGTTTAATGCTATGTTTTCTATGTTTCTATGTGGTTCAATTTTTGTTTTTAAAAAATTAACTATCGAAATGATTTTAAAATATCCTTTGTTGTTGTTTTTTGCTAGTGGCCAGCAGCCAGCAGCTAGTTGCTTATTTCTCATTATTTAAAATATGTTTGTTATTTGATAAAATGTTTTCTTGTGTCCATTCAATTTGTTGAACAAATTTTTCTTTTCTTACATTGCAATTTTGAACATTACAAATGGTACATTGGGTAAATAAACAACCATCTACATGGATAAAAAATTCAACCCTATTTTCAAAATGTTTTTTCAATAAATCGGTTAAAGTATCTAAAATATCGTGTGCTTGATTTACGTTTATATAAAACGGAACTGTTAAATGACAGTCTATATGGTAATTTCCAGCATAGTTTATAACGCGCATATTATGAACATCAATCCAATCATTTTTCCTGTTTTCATTCAGTACTTTTATAATATCAGCTATAATTTCTTCATCCGTTTCATCCATCATTCCTGAAAGCGATTTGCGAATAATTTTGTAACCTGTATAAATAATTACAAAAGCAAAAATAATAGCAGTTAAACTATCAATCCATGCATATCCTGTAATCATAATTAAACCCAAACCTACCAGTAAACCAAGGGTTGAATAGGTGTCTGACTTTAAATGTGCACCACTAGCAATGAGTATTGGTGAGTTTTCTTTTTTGCCTTTTGTTACACATAAATGTCCTACAAAATAATTTACTGCAGAAGTAATGGCAATCAAAAACAAACCATCATATAACTGCTTTAATTCATGTGGATGAATAAAATTATTAATGGCTTCATAAATAATAATTAGCCCCGCAAAACTGATTAACAAACCTTCGAAAGCCGAAGAAATAAATTCCACTTTTCCATGTCCGTAAGGGTGTTCTTTATCCTTTGGTTTCGATGACAAAATAATGCTGTACAAGCCAATAAATCCAGCAATTACATTCACGGTACTTTCTAACGCATCGGTTAAAATAGCAACCGAGGAGGTTAACCACCAAGCAACCATTTTCATTACAAATAAAACAACGGAAACCGCTACTAATATTTGCTGCATTTGAATGGTGTTTACTTTTTGTTTTTGCATATTATTTATTGCTTAAATAATTTAATTGAATAATACTTTCGTTTAAATAATAAACGCCATTTAAGTATTCATTTTTTATAGCAATTGCCTGATTAGTTAGCATTACCCATTCTATGTAGTTGATATCGCCATTTGCAAATTGTTTGTTAGCAGTTTCAATAATTAATTGAGCATTATTCATTGTTTTACTTTCGTAAATAGTAATTGTTTTTAAATAATTTGAATACTGAGCAATGGCTTTATTCCATTCATTTTTCATTAAATTAATTTCATTTTGAAGTCTATTTTCATTTATTAAAAAATCAATTTTTGATGCGCCAATTTGAGCTCTGGGTGCTCTAAAAAATAAAGGAATTCCTAAACCAATTTGTGCAGATTGAAACCTTTTGGATGTGTTGTAGTTGACATCATCTGCACCCATTCCTTGCATGGTCATGTTGTTGTAAGCCAAAGTTAAATCAGGCAATAAGCGCGATTTCTCCACTTTTTTATTCAACAATGAAATTTGTTTTTGTTGTACCAATAATTTGATTGTTGGATGGTTCAAAATATCATTGCTATCCAATTTTAACACTTCGTTTATTCTAAAATTATCATTGCTTGGAATTAAATTAGCGTTGGTATTTAACAATAACTGAAACTGCATCAAAACCAATTCTAAATCGGTATTTAATTGATTTAACTGTACGCTTATTTGTGTGCGCTGATTTTCGGCTGTGGCATATTCCAACACATTGCTTTCACCTGCTTTAAACCTTCTATTTGATTTACTTAAAAATGAGGCATATAAACTATCGTTGCTTTGTAATAATTGTTGCTTTTGTTTCAAATACAAATATTGATAAAACGTTTGTTTTACTTGTTTTTTAAGTTCAGTTTCTTTTAAAACAACATTGGTTAAACTTTTTTGCCATTCTGCCTTTAAAGCATTTTTCTGACGTACATAAATAGTTGGAAATTGAAGGCTTTGCGCAATACTAAATCTGTTATCGTTATAAACACTATTTATTTGTCCGTATTCTCCATTTATCATGGTTTGTGGCAAATTAACACCTGTTTGAATTATTTTTTTTTGGTAATCGGCTTTTAGCTTTTCGTTTTTTACGTTTAAGTTATTGCTTAAAGCTGAATCAATGGCTTGCTGTAAGTTTATTTGCTGCGCAAAGGTTTGCCCGCAGATTCCGCTGATTAAAGCAGATATTGTAATTGCTTTATAAACGGACTTACTGAATGATTGTCTTCGACAATAGAATAGTTGCCCGCAGATTCCGCTGATTAACGCAGATAATGTTATTGCTTTGTAGATGAATTTATTGAAGTATTGTCTGCGACAATTGAATAGTTGCCCGCTGATTTGCGCTGATGAATTTGAAAATTCTTGATTTGTTTTAATCATAATCCATTTACCTTTCTAATAATTGATTCTGAAATATTATCGGTGTTGAAATTTACCAAAAGTCCAAGTCTAATTTCTGTTAGTTTTAAATATGTTAATAATTGTTTATGATGAACTTTTGAAAGCTCTTCAACAGATTTTACTTCAATAATTACTAAATCTTCAACCAAAATATCTATCCTAAATCCAACATCTAATTTTTGTTCATCGTAATAAACTGGTACTTCAACCTGTGCCTTTGCTTCTAAGCCATCTTTTCTTAATTGATAAAGCAATGCTTGTTCATAAACACTTTCAAACAAACCTAGCCCCAATTCATTATATACTTTAAAAATTGCACTTCTTATTTTATATGAAACTTCGTTTTCTGTCATTTTACTTTTATATTAAATTGTTACATTAAGAATCTAATTAATCTGCGTTTCTCTGCGTAATCTGCGTAACGAACAAACCCTACCAACAAAACTGGCCCCAATTCATTATATATCTTAAAAATTGCATTTCTTATTTTATATGAAACTTCGTTTTCTGTCATTTTACTTTTCTATTAATTTGTTACATTAAGAAATTAATTAATCTGCGTTTCTCTGCGAAATCTGCGGGAAAAAATCCCTTTTTCAAAGAGAATGTATAACATTGGTAAAACAAAAAGTGTAAGGAAAGTAGCAATTAGTAAACCGCCAATAACTACTGTGGCAAGTGGACGTTGAACTTCGGCTCCAGCCCCATTACTAAGTGCCATCGGAAAAAAGCCTAGCGAAGCTACTAAAGCTGTCATTAATACTGGGCGCAAACGTAACTTTGTACCTTTTAAAACTATATCTTTTAAATCGCTCAAGCCTTCTGCTTTTAATCTATTAAACTCAGCTATTAACACAATTCCATTTAGAACTGCAACCCCAAACAATGCAATAAAACCAACACCAGCACTTATACTAAATGGCAGCCCACGTAACGCTAAAGCAAAAATACCTCCGATAGCCGAAAGTGGAATGGCAGAATAAATTAATAAACTATGCTTTAATGAACCGAAAGCAAAGTATAGTAATAATAATATAAGCAATAGAGAGACCGGAACAGCAATACTTAATCGTTTTTTTGCTGCTATTAAATTTTCAAACGATCCCCCATAAGTTGCATAATAAGTAGCTGGGAACTTTATTTGAGTTTTTACCTTTTCTTGCAATTCGTTCACAATGCTTTGTACATCTCTATTCCTAACATTAAATCCTACAATAATTCTACGTTTGGCATCTTCGCGCTGTATTTGGTTTGGTCCCTCTTTTATTTGCACATCGGCTATTTGGCTTAAAGGAATTTGTGTGCCATTAACAGTTGGAATCAATAAATTCTGAACATCTGAAATATCTTTACGTTGTTCATTATCCATTCTAACCATTAAATCAAAACGTTTTTCACCTTCGTAAACCAAACCCGTGCTTTGCCCCGCAAAGGCAGTATTTACAATTTTATTTACATCATCAATATGCAAACCATATTGCGCCATTAAAGCCCTATTATAGTTGATTACAATTTGAGGCATTCCTGCAACTGGTTCCACATATAAATCAATAGCACCATCAACTGAATTAATTAAATGACCTAATTTATCAGCATAAAATGCAAGTGTATCGAGGTTTTCACCAAATATTTTGCACACTACAGCTTGCTTTGCACCTGTCATTAATTCATTAAAACGCATTTGAACAGGGTACTGAAAACCAAATGTTACTCCAGGAATGGCTTCTAATTCTTTGGTCATTTTTTCAGCTAATTCATCAAAAGTTTTTGCCGAAGTCCATTCACTTTTATCTTTTAAAATAATCATCATATCGGCAGCATCAATAGGCATTGGATCTGTAGGAACTTCGCCACTACCAATTTTACTAACTACTTTTATTACTTCTGGAAACTTGGCTATTAAAATTTGTTCGCCTTTGGAGGTAGCAGTAGTGGTTACATTCAAATTACTTCCTGTTAAAACCCTCGTTTCTACTGCAAAATCTCCCTCTTCTAATGCAGGAATAAACTCGCCACCCAAGGTTGTTAACGTAAAAATTGCTGCCGCAAAAAATAATATTGTTAAACTTAACACCAATTTTTTGTACGATAAAACATTACTCAATAAATTGTGGTAATGAAACTCCAAAAAATCCATCATGCGCGATGAAATATTTTTTTTGTGGCTTTTATTTTTACTCAAAAACAAAGCACTCATCATAGGTATATAAGTCAGAGAAAGCACAAATGCACCTAACAAAGCAAAAGCAACTGTTTGAGCCATTGGTTTAAACATTTTTCCTTCTATTCCTTGTAAAGTAAAAATGGGTAAGTAAACAATCAAAATAATAATTTGCCCGAACACCGCACTGTTCATCATTTTACTTGCTGAGCTAGTTACCTGTTTATCCATTTCGTTTTGTGTGTATAAGCTGCTGGCTTCTGGCAACTGGCTGCTGGCATTGTCATGATTATTTGATTGGTTTAATGTTGTGTTTTTACCAATTGCCAATTGCTTATTGTTATAAAAAAGCACATGCATAACAGCCTCCACAATAATCACTGCTCCATCTACAATTAATCCAAAATCTAATGCCCCTAAACTCATTAAATTTCCTCCAACTCCAAACATGTTCATTAAAATAACTGCAAACAACATGGATAAAGGAATAACAGAAGCTACAATTAAACCTGCTCTAAAATTTCCGAGAAATAAAACCAACACGAATACCACAATTAATGCACCTTCAATTAAGTTTTTCTCTACAGTTCCTATGGCGTTATTTACCATTTTTGTTCTATCTAAAAATGGTTCAATTTCTATTCCTTCGGGTAAAGTTTCTTTAATTAACTCAATTCGTTGCTTTACATTTTTAATTACATCGCTGCTGTTTGCTCCTTTCAGCATCATTACTACCGCACCTGCAACTTCACCTTTTCCATCATAAGTAACAGCCCCATATCTTGTTGCAAAACCATTTTTTACTTCTGCCACGTCTTTAATAAAAAGTGGACTTCCATTTACTAAATTTTTTATAGAAATATTTTGAATATCCGCAATTGACCCTATTAATCCTTCACTTCTAATTGATAAAACTGTTGATTGTTTTTCGATATATGCACCGCCAGTATTTTGATTATTGCTTTCCAAAGCACTAAACACATCGGCAATGGTTAAATTATTAGCTTGTAGCTTGGCAGGGTTAATGGCTATTTCGTATTGTTTGACCTTACCTCCAAAACTACTTACATCTGCCACTCCTTGTACTGAAAGTAACTGCCTACGTATTACCCAATCTTGTATGGTTCTTAATTCGGTTAAATCATACTTGTTTTCATAGCCTTTTTTGGCTATTACCGTATATTGGTAAATTTCGCCAAGTCCTGTAGTTACAGGTGCTAAAGTTGGGGTGGCTATTCCAGGAGGTAATTCATCTTTTACCAACTGCAAGCGTTCGCTGACTTGCTGGCGAGCCCAATACACATCAGTCTCTTCGTTAAACACAATGGTTACTAACGATAATCCAAAACGAGAAAAGCTCCTCAATTCAATAATTCCAGGAATATTGCTGTTTGCTTGTTCAATTGGAAATGTAATTAAACGTTCAATATCGGCAGCACCCAACGAAGGCACAGCAGTAATAATTTGAACCTGATTGTTTGTTATATCAGGTACCGCATCAATAGGTAGTTTTGTAAGTTGGTAACTACCATAACCAATAAGGCCAATTACAAACAGGCCAATGATCAATTTCTGTTTAACAGAAAAAGCTATAATACTATTTAGCATAACGCGATAGTGATTAATTTAAACAAATTAAAAATAAAACAAATTGCTTAGAACAGCAACTTAAAATTAATTAAATAATAAAATCTTAGATAGATTTTGGTGGCTGCCATATTGAGCAAACAGCCGATGAATCAATAAAATATTCTGAAGTTATTACATAACTCTTTTTAGAGGTAGGAAATATATTATTTAGTAAATTGTCGAAATTGGGGAATAAATGGAAAATAGTAACCGTTGAAAACAAACTACTTTGCGATTTAAAAGGTAATTTCATGTCTTTTTCGTAATCAGCATCTTTAACAGTGGTAGTTTTATAATGCAAGCTCAAAAACTCCAAAAATGTAATTTCTTTATTTTCTTCTTTGTGTTCAATAAAATGTTCTACAAGCAAAGGTAACTTCAATAGTTGATTGAATTCTGTTGCCGAAAACAAATAAGTACTTAAAAACAATATAGCAATTACCTTTTTCAATAGCACAAATGTATAAAAATATTTTTGATTTGTACACAAAAAAGCCAGATATAAAATATCTGGCTTTTAAAATTTTAGGCTGCTGATTCCTCTAAATATTTATCGTAACCAAAATTTTTGGCATATACGCTTAAATCGTCTCTGAGTTGTCGCTTGGCGACAAAAATTCTAGTTTTTACAGTTCCAATTGGTATATTTAATATCGATGAGATTTCGTGGTACTTAAAACCTTTAAAACTCATAGTAAATGGTTTTTTCAAATTGATTGGTAATTTATCAATAGCAGATTCAATATCTTGCATTATAAATCTTTGCTCTCCTTTATTCACTTCTGTTATGGCAAATGAATCAATAAAATATTCATTGTCGGTATTGTCAATAAAGGTATTTCTTTTAACCATTCTTCTATAATTATTTATAAAAGTATTTTTCATAATCGTATACAACCATCCTTTAAGGTTTGTACCCTCTTCAAATTTATCTTGATAAGTATATGCTTTTAACATAGTTTCTTGAACTAAATCGTTAGTATCTTCAATATTCCTCGTTAATTGATATGCATATTTTCTTAAGCTTTTTGCTTCACGCTGTACAGTGTTTTTAAAATGGATTGCAGTCATGTTGTTTAACTTTTTAATAATTTTGTTCAACAAGATTCAGCATTATTTTCGGTATTAACAAACATTTTGTTTAATAAATATCAAAATAAGTTAAACAAATTTATAGTTTATTGTATCATAGGTATTTAATTTCCATAAATCAATATAAATTTATTAATTACCTTAGTAAATAAGCTAAAATATTATTTGTAAAATTTGTAAATAAAAAATATAAATGTTCTTATTAATACCGATTTAATTTAAATGCGATATATTTAATTCAATCTTAATTTTAAAATTAAATTATTCTTATAAAACATTAAATGTACATTTGAGTTTATATTATTATAACTTTGAAAAAAAAAATAATGGAGATATCAGTATCCAGAAAATCACATTTTAATGCAGCGCATAGATTGAATGTAGATGGTTGGAGTAAAGAAAAAAATAAGGCTGTTTTTGGTTTATGTAATAACGAAAACTTTCATGGTCATAATTATGAATTAGTTGTCACGGTTACAGGTCAACTTGACGAAGAATCAGGATATTTATTTGATTTAAAAATATTAAAAGATATAATTAAAACAGATGTTGAAGATAAGTTTGACCACAAAAACTTGAACTTAGATACTGAAGAATTTAAAAATTTAAATCCAACAGCAGAAAATATAGCAATAGTTATATACAACATAATTAAAAATAAAATAAATACTAATTTAAAACTGAAAGTAGTTTTGTTTGAAACAGAACGTAATTTTGTAGAATATAATGGAAATTAATAAGGAAATTTTGGAAAACAATATAGAAGGTTTTTCACTAGAAACACCGCTAAGAGAAGATGCTTTTAAACTTGATGATGAATTAAAAATTGAGTTAATAAGTAAGCATTTTAAAGAAATAATGCAAATACTAGGGTTAGACCTAAGTGATGATAGCTTAAAGGGAACACCCAACAGAGTAGCTAAAATGTATGTTAACGAAATATTTAGTGGTTTAAACCCAAAAAATAAACCTGAAGTAAAGTTGTTTGAAAATAGATATAATTATAAAAATATTTTATTGGAAAAAAACATTTCGTTTCATAGTGTATGCGAGCATCATTTTGTTCCAATTGTAGGAAAAGCGCATTTAGCTTATATTCCCAATGGTAAAGTAGTAGGCTTATCAAAGTTAAATAGAATAGTAAAATACTTTGCTCAGCGCCCACAAGTGCAAGAAAGAATGACTATACAAATAGTAAATATGCTAAAAGAAGAGTTAAACTCTGAAAGTGTTGCTGTTATTATTGAAGCCGATCACATGTGTGTTGCAATGCGTGGAGTGCAAGATATAAATAGTAGTACTGTTACAAGTGAATTTACTGGAAAATTTTTAGACAATAGCACTAGAGAAGAGCTGATGAAATACATTATGCTTAAATCTTAATTATAGATTTCATTGTAATTATTGAAAGGCTAAATTAACTAAAATTTAGCCTTTTTTGTTTTTAATAAACAAAACAATTATTTTAGATTTAACATTGCACATATTTATTCGTTAATGGAACACTCAAAAATTAAAAAATTTAGAAATATTCTTTTTTTAATTAATGTATTAAAACTAGCATTAACAGCATTTGGCGGACCACAAATACATTTAGTAATGTTTCAAAAGTTATTAGTTAATAAAAAGAAATTTATTACTGACGATGATTTGAAAGAATTAAACTCTTTGTGTAGCATGTTACCCGGCCCTACTTCAACACAAACAATTACTGCTATTGGTTTTAAAATAGGCGGACCAACACTGGCATTTTTTACTTTAGCAATTTGGGTTTTGCCAGCTTGTTTAATAATGACTTTTTTTGCAATTATTATTCATTGGTATAACATTGATAATCCTAAACTAGATTTTTTAAAATATATGCAACCAATGGCTGTTGGGTTTATTATATATGCTGCTTATCAAATTATCCAAATGTTTATTTCAAAAACATTTCATTGGATTTTACTTTTACTTTCGGCCATTGTTGCTATTATTTTTCAAACTCCATATTTATTTCCAATATTATTATTAATCGGTGGTTTTATTTCCAACCAAATTAATAAAGAAAAAGGAGTAAAAGTAAAACCCATTAAAAATATTAATTGGAGTAATTTTATTCTATTTTTAGGTATTTTACTATTTGCAGCAATTTTGGGCGCTTTTACACAAAATAAATTTTCATTACTTTTTGAAAATACTTACAGGTATGGAAGCATAGTATTTGGTGGTGGTTTTGTATTAATTCCTTTAATGTTTAATCAGTTTGTGGAAATTAAACAATACCTAACAGCAAATGAATTTTTGGCCGGTGTTGGTTTGGTTCAAGCAATGCCTGGTCCGGTTTTTAGTATTGCTACTTATTGTAATGCTATGGCTTTAAAGGAGTTTGGATTAGGTGGACAATTAATAGGCGCAATTATTGGAACAATTGCTATTTTTTTGCCAGGTGCATTGCTCATATTCTTTGTTTACCCAATTTGGAATAAAATAAAAAATTTTACCCCTATTAAAAATGCAATTGAAGGCATAAATGCTGCAAGTGCAGGGTTAGTTATTGCATCGGCTTATTTACTTTTTAAACCAGTTGTTTTAAATCAACCAAATATGATTGTACTTTTACTCACTTTATTTTTACTTTTAACAACCAGAGTGCCAAGTCCAGTAATAGTAATAATTTGTATATTAGCAAGCTTTATTTATTAGTTATGAAATTTATAAAAAAATATTTTTTAATCCTTTTTTGTTTTTTAATTACACAATTGGTGCATGCACAAAAAACACAACAAAGTAAAAACGATACCGATTTAGTTCAATTAAGTGGTTTTATTTTAAACTATGATAGTACACAAGTTTTACCATATGTAACAGTAAGAATTGAAGGTACTAATAGAGGAGTATATTCTGACATGAGTGGTTTTTTTAGTTTGGTATGCAAGCAAACTGATAGAATTGTATTTTCAGCATTAGGGCAAAAAAAATTATATTATAATTTACCAAACTCAATTGAAAATAATAAATTAACTTCAATTATTAGAATGGAAGAAGATACCTTTTTTTTAAGAGATGTAGTTATTAGGCCATATTCCACCCCTCAGGAATTAGATTATTATTTTGCAAAAGTAAAAATTCCAAATAGCAATTTATCTATTGCTTATGATAATTTAAATAAAGTACCAAATAGTGTTTTAGAAAAAGGCTTACTGGCCGATGGAACTGAAAATGCAAGATGGTATCAACAAGCACAAGCCGAAAAATTATATTATAATGGTCAACCTCAGCCTATACCAATTGCTGATTTGGGAGCTTGGTACAGATTTTTAAACTCATTAGGAAATAAAAAGAAAAAATAATAAAATGTTATTAGAAAATTTAACTGCAACTTCTCCAATTGATGGCAGATATAGAAACCAAACTGCAGAATTATCATTGTACTTTTCGGAGTTTGCTTTAATAAAATATAGAGTTTTAATTGAGATAGAATATTTTATATTTTTACATACACAAAATTTAAGTGAATTAAGTAAACATGCAATTGATGCTGAAAAATTAAGAGCTATTTATTTAAATTTTTCAATTGCTGATGCAGAAATCATTAAAACAATTGAAAAAACTACTAACCACGATGTAAAAGCCGTTGAGTATTTTATAAAACAAGCTTTTGATAAATTAAATTTAGTAGAAGCACAAGAGTTTGTTCATTTTGGGTTAACTAGTCAAGATATAAATAATACTGCTATTCCACTTAGCATAAAAGAAGCTTTAACCGATGTAATAATTCCAAATATAAACTTAGTTTTAGATAAAATATTGGAACAAGCAAAAGAGTGGGAAGAAATTCCAATGTTAGCAAAAACCCATGGTCAGGCTGCCTCCCCTACTAAATTAGGAAAAGAATGGATGGTTTTTGCAAGTAGAATTAAAGAGCAGCTAAATCAATTAAATAATATTCCAAATTCTGCTAAGTTTGGAGGAGCTACAGGTAATTTTAATGCGCATCATTTGGCTTACCCCCAAATAAATTGGCACGATTTCGGAAATAAATTTTGTGAAAGTTTAGGTTTAAAACGTTCGTATCCTACAACCCAAATTGAACATTACGATAACTTAGCAGCATTGTTTGATTGCTTAAAAAGAATAAATACTATTTTAATAGATTTCACAAGAGATGTGTGGCAATACGTTTCTATGGATTATTTTAAACAACAACTTAAAGCAGGAGAAATTGGCAGCAGTGCTATGCCACATAAAGTAAATCCAATTGATTTTGAAAATGCGGAAGGTAATTTAGGTTTTGCAAATGCAATTTTTGAACATCTATCTGCTAAACTTCCAGTTAGCAGACTTCAAAGAGACTTAACCGATAGTACCGTTTTAAGAAATGTAGGTGTTCCGTTAGCACATAGTTTAATAGCTTTTAAATCAATTCAAAAGGGATTAAATAAATTATTACTTAACAAAAGTGCAATTGAAAAAGATTTGGACGATAACTGGGCTGTTGTTGCAGAGGCAATACAAACGATACTCAGAAGAGAAGGATATCCTCAACCTTACGAAGCTTTAAAAGAACTAACTAGAACGAATAATAAAATTGACTTAAAAAGCATACAACTGTTCATTAACATGTTGAATGTAAGTAGCGATGTAAAAGAAGAATTACTTAATATTACACCGTTTAATTACACAGGTGCTTAACAAATTAATATTATGAAATTTATTATTCTAATCTTACTGTTTTTTATAATTACAGCAAACTACTCATGTAGCGATGAAGGCATAGCGTATGCAGGATTAGATTCTGTTCAATGGACACCAAATATTACAGTTCAAAAATACGATCCAAGAATTCCTAGTTTAGACTATCAACCTGAAAGTACAGAGTTACCTAACGAGTATCAAAATAAATCACAGCTATTTATTGATAGCACAGTAAGTATGAGTTGGAGTGATGCTGGTTTTAAAAATGGTAATGCTGCTATTAAATTTTATCAAAACTTACAATTAAATATTAAGTTTAATGAAAAAGAGGCTATTGCCAACTTAATTAAATTCCCTTTAAGAGATAAATTAACGAAAGGTGATTTCTTAAAAAACTATGATAGTATTTTTCACAAAGAGTTTAAAAGAGAACTTTTAGAACAAAATCCTTTTGAACTTTACAGAAATAAAAATGGTTGCATGGCAGGTAACGATGGGCAACTTTGGTTTAAACCCGAAGGGAAAAGTTACCGTATTTTCGAGCTAAACTATAACTTTTAAATTAAAAAGAGGCTGTCTCAAATGCCCTAAAATGCTCGTCAGTTCGAGCGAAGTCGAGAACTTAATAATCACGTTTTCAAAACATTTCGACTACGCTCAATGTGACAAAATAGAAAGAGGTTGTCATTTTGATACAACCTCCTTTTTTATACTTTCAATCTCATTATTTTATAAACGAGCTTCACTTAATATTAAGTCTTTTGTGTTTACACTTAATACTGGAAAATCAGCTTGTTTTATAAATTGTTCAGAGAATTTACCTGTAAAAAACGATTTGAAATTAACTTCTTGTTCAGTCATAATTACAACAAGTTCAGCTTTAACTTCTTTAGCATAAACCAACGTTTGTTCTGTAATGTTTCCTCCTAATCTAAATTCAATTTCATTATCAACTCCATTTTCAGCTATTTTATTACTTACTTGGCGGCAATAATTGGCAACAGTTACTTCAGTGTCTTTTCCTTTATCGGTACTAACTCCAATTATATTTACGTTGGCATTAAATTTTTGAGCAAAAACAATTGTGATTGGCCCTTTTTGTCTAGTTTCAAAACTTGTATCAATAGGAATTACTATTTTACTAAATTTTTCATAATTATAATTTCCTGGAATTGTTAAAACTGGCTTATCAGCACGTTCTATTATTTTACACGATTCGGTATGTGTAAATAAACCATCATTGCTTTCTTTAATTTTAATGCTTAACACCAATAAATCTGGCTTAATTTCATTTAATCTAGTTGCCAAATCTTTGTATGAAACAGAACTTCTTGTTTCAAGTTCGTAATCTATTCCTACTAGTTTTGACGACAAGTCAATTTTTGTATTTTCATATAAAATAAAATGCAGCTTTGCATTAAACTTTGCACTTAACTCTTTGCTTAATTTTATAATTGAATCAAAGTTTGATGAATTGTTACAAGCAATTGCAATATTTGAAATATTTAAAACCATATCAATATTTGTTTAAAATTGTTTTACAAATAACAAAAAAAAATGACTCTTGTCAAATTTTTGTTAAAAAAATTTATTTTCCTCCAGTCATTAATCTTTTATAATATTCTTTAGCAACAATAAAATCAGGGTATTCGCGAATTGCAGCTTCAAAATATTTTTTTGCTTTTACTACATCTCTGTCTTTTTGAACTGCCATTACTGCTTTCATATTTAATAATGCTGCTTTCAATGGTACTTTTTGCTTTTCCGATTCGCTTAACATAAAGTCTATACTGTCTTTACTTGTTAAAGCCAACTCATCCAATTCTTTTATATTATTATCAACTGCTTCAAAATTTCCTGCTCCAAAATGTGCAGCAGTTATTCTGTATAAATATTCTGGCTTTTTGTTTATGGCATATAGTTGATTATACAAACTCATTTGTTCATCTACTTTACCCATTTGTTCTGCACACAAAGCTTTTATTAAAAGCAATCTTTCACTTTTAGGATTGCGTTTTAAAGCTGCTTCAGCAGCATCGTTACAAGCCATTATATTATTAGTTGCAGCATATAATTCAGGCAAAGTATCAGAATAAACAAATTGGGTACTATCTTCAATTAATAATAATTGAGCTGCAACTATTGCCGTTTGAAAATCTTTACTATTCATACTTTTATCGAATAGTTTTTTGTAATTATTTTTTAAATTACTTTCTGTTTTGTTATTACACGAAGCCAAACTGGCAATTACACAAATGCTTAATATTATTTTTTTCATCAGATATTGTTATGAAATTAAGTTAGGTAACAAATATATGTTTTAGAGTTTATTATAATATTAAAAAAATTAAATTAAATCCTCTAGTCATTCCGAAATCCCGTCTTGTGGGACTCCTTGTTTAATTTCACCATTCATTAGCTAACCAATTACTAAACAAGGAAGATGCTTCCAGCATGAGGTATGTTTGTGTTTTTCTAACTGTCAATTACCAACAGCCAGCTGCTAGGAGCCAGCTGCCAGCAGCCCAATTACAAAAACTTTGGAAAATAACCTGGTTCGTAATCGCTCATCATATTACAAATTACCTCAAATATTTCTTCTGCATTGGGTTTGCTCCAGTAATCGCCATCGGTTCCATAAGGTGGGCGGTGTGCCTTTGCCGAAATAGTGATGGGTTTATAATCCAAATATTGGTAAGCTTGTTGGTTTTCTAACACTTGTTGCATCATATAGGCAGTAGCTCCTCCTGGAACATCTTCATCTAAAAACACTACCTTGTTAGTCTTTTTAATTGATTCTACAATGCTGTTATTTAAATCGAAAGGTAATAATGTTTGCACATCAATTAACTCCACACTGATGCCTATTTCTGCCAATTGTTTGATGGCTTCTTCGGCCACTCTGGTGGTGCTTCCATAAGTTATAACGGTAACATCAGTTCCTGCAACCAATATTTCTGGTTGGCCTAGAGCTACTGTAAATTCCCCAATATTATCGGGCATTTTTTCTTTTAATCTATAACCATTCAAGCATTCAATTACCAAAGCAGGTTCATCAGCTTGCATTAATGTATTGTACATACCAGCTGCTTGGGTCATGTTCCTAGGAACGCACACATACATTCCCCTCAAAGCATTTATAATCATACCAATTGGGGAGCCCGAATGCCAAATACCTTCTAATCTATGCCCACGAGTTCTTACAATTAAAGGTGCTTTTTGTCCGCCTTTGGTGCGGTATTGAAGTGTTGCCAAATCATCGCAAAGTGGTTGCAAACCATAAAGCAAATAATCTAAATACTGTATTTCGGCTATTGGGCGCAAACCGCGCAATGCCGTTCCTATTCCTTGGCCTATAATGGTTAACTCCCTAATTCCAGTATCGCTTACTCGACTTTCGCCATGTTTTTCTTGCAACCCAGCAAAGCCTTGGTTTACATCGCCTATTTTACCCAAATCTTCGCCAAAGGCCAATACTTTTGGGTTGGTGGTAAGTAAATTATCAAAACAAGCCACCATTATTTCGCGTCCATCTACCATTTTAGCATCATCAGCATAAACAGGGTTTACTGTTTCAACCAACAAAGCATTTTGTGCCGATTGGCTATGCAAGTAAGAATTATAACGTTCTTCATTTTGCTTTAAAAATAAATTTTTAAAACTAATTAAACGTTCACGATCCATGCTTTGGTTTTTATAAGTTAAGCGCAAAGCGGTATTTATTGCGGTGGCAATGTCTTTTCTTATAGGTTCGTTAATGTTTTCAAGCTCATTTTTTAAATTAGTTATTTCGTTTAATTGAGATGCATTTGCCAAGTCGTTTAATAAATCTAAAGCAACAGTTATGTCTTGTTTTATTGGATTTAAATAAGCTTCCCAAGCAGCTTTTTTACTAACATTTACATGAATTTGCGCTTCGTTTTCTATGGTAATTAATTCTTCTTCTGTTGCAATTTCATTTTCTAAAATCCACTTTTTAAATTGTGCGTTGCAATCGTATTCTATTTCCCAAGCCAACCTTTCCTTCGATTTATAACGCTCGTGCGAACCACTTGTACTGTGTCCTTGTGGCTGAGTTAGTTCATTTACATGAATTAAACAAGGTAAATGTTCTTGCCTTGCAATGTTTGCCGCTTTTTCATACACACTGCAAAGCGTTACATAATCCCAACCTTTAACAGTATAAATTTGATATCCATTGTGGTTCTCGTTTCTTTGAAATCCTTTTAAAATTTCACTAATATTTTCTTTAGTAGTTTGGTATTTTGCTGGAACAGAAATGCCAAAGGCATCATCCCAAACGGAAACAACCATAGGCACTTGCAATACACCTGCAGCATTAATTGCTTCAAAAAAATGACCTTCACTACTACTTGCATTGCCTATAGTTCCCCAAGCCACTTCGTTGCCATTATTGCTAAAATTGTTTTGCCCTATTGCTTCCGCATGGGTTCTGTAATATTTACTTGCTTGCGCTAAACCAACCAATCTAAGCATTTGCCCGGCAGTTGGCGAAATATCGCTCGATGAATTTTTTAAGTTTTTTAAATCTTTCCAATTTCCATCTTCGTCAATGCTTCTTGTTCCATAATGTCCATTCATCATTCGGCCTGCACTGGCTGGCTCTGCATTTACATCTGTGTGTGCATACAGTTGAGCAAAAAACTCTTGAACGGAAAGTAATCCTGCTGCCATCATAAAAGTTTGGTCGCGGTAATAACCACTTCTAAAATCTCCGTTTTTAAAAGCTTTTGCCATTGCAATTTGTGGCAATTCTTTTCCATCGCCAAAAATACCAAACTTGGCTTTTCCTGTTAATACTTCTTTGCGACCAAGTAAACTTGCTGCTCTGCTTGTAAATGCTATTTTATAATCTTCTAAAACTATAGTTTTAAAATTAGTAAACGATAAGTTGGCTTGCACGGTGCTCATGAATCTATAATTTTTATATTGGTCAAACGTAACTGTTTTTAATAATTTTATCAAACATGTGGAATGAAATAGGATAAATTATTATTAGTTTTTTTATTTATAACTTTAAAATAGTTTTATAATATTGCTTCCATTAATTTATTATGAAAATAAAACAACATTTTTTTTTACTTCTATTATTTTTTATTTTCAATTTTTCAAAAGCACAAAATATTTTAGTTTTCGATAAAAATACCAATGAACCTATTTTAGAATATCAATTAGAAATTACTGATAGTTCTATTTTAAAAAATAATATAATCACCAACCAATACGAATTATACAATTTCAAACTATTTACAGTAAAAAATAGTGATTATAAAGAACAGACAAAATCTATTTTTACTAAAGTTGATATGTTGATTTTTTATTTAGTTCCTTCTATTTTAAAATTAAATGAAATAGTTGTTTCAGCCAATAAATTTTATGAATATAAAAAAGATTTACCTCGACAAATTTATTCTATTAATCAAAAAGAAATTAGTTTCCAAAACAGACAAAATACTGCCGATTTATTAGAAAACAGTGGTACTGTGTTTGTACAAAAAAGTCAACAAGGAGGCGGAAGTCCTGTATTAAGAGGTTTTGAATCGAACCGAGTTTTATTAGTTATTGATGGCATTAGAATGAATAATGCCATTTACAGAGGAGGTCATTTACAAAACGTATTGCGCATTGATCAAAATACTTTAAATAGAACAGAAGTTCTATTTGGTGGTGGAAGTGTTATATATGGAAGCGATGCTTTAGGTGGAGTTTTGTATTTTGAAACTTTAAAACCAAAACTTAATTCAATAGAAAACAATGCATTTTATAGATTTGGTAATGTAAATAACGAATCTACATTTCATTATCAATTAAATTTAGGATTTAAAAAATGGGCTCACATTTTAAGTTTTACAAATAGTAATTTTAATGATTTACGCCAAGGAACAAATAAAGAAAGTATAGAAGGCGATAGTATTTACAATCGCAATTATTATGCAGGTAGAATAAATAACAGAGATACTATGCTAAAAAATAGTGATCCTAGTTTACAAATTGGAACTGCATACAGCCAATACAATTTAATGTATAAATTATTATTTGAAGCCAATAAAAAAACCAATCATATAATTACTTTTCAACTAAGTAATACTGGAAATGTTCCCCGATATGATAGATTAAATGAATGGAAAGGAACTAGAAATTATAGAAGTGCCGAGTGGTATTATGGTCCAGAATTACATTTTTTAACATCCTATAACTTAAACAAGTTTGTTAAAAGCAAATTAGCCGATAACTATAAATTAACTTTGGCTTTCCAATATATTGAAGAAAGTAGAAACGATAGAAGTTGGCAATCTGTTTATTTAAATAAACGAAGTGAATATGTTCATGTAAATAGTTTAAATTTAGATGCAATAAAGTCAATTAAAAAAAATAAAAACTCTATCCATGAAATTAGATATGGATTAGATGGACAGTTTAATTATGTTGCTTCAAATGCTCACGATGAACATATAAAAACTGGTGCAATTACAATGATTCCAACTCGCGATCCCGATGGAGGAAGTAATATGGTTTATATGGCCGCATTTGTTAGTCATTCGTGGGAAATAGGTAAAAAGTTTATTGTAAGTGATGGATTACGATTTAATTATGTTTCACTCAACTCAAAATTTAATAACAAAACATTTTTTCCATTTTTAAAAAATAGTTTAGAACAAAATAACACTGCCTTAAATGGTAATTTAGGTTTAGTATTTAATCCAAATAAAAATATAAAAATATATAGTAATTTATCATCTGCATTCAGAGCGCCTAACTTAGACGATGTGAGCAAAGTATTTGATAGCAAAGCAGGAGAAGCCATTATAATTCCAAATCCTAATTTACAACCTGAATATACCTATAATTATGAAATAGGAGTAAGCACTATTTACAAAAACATAAAATTAGAAGCAGTAGGTTATTATACTCAAATTCAAAATGCAATTGTTGTAAAACCAAGCCAATTAAATGGTTTAGATTCTGCTTTTTACAATGGTTTAAATACTAAAGTTACAAGCAATCAAAATGCACAGCAAGCTTATATTTATGGGTATAATGTGCAACTTTCAATCGATTTATGGAAAACAGTTATGTTATATTCTTCGCTAAACTATACATATGGAAGAATTATTTCAAACAACAATGAAACTCCATTAGACCATATTCCACCAATGTTTGGTAAAAGTGCAATTTCTTTTAATAAAAATAAATTAAATACTGAAATTAGTTTAGTTTATAATGGTTGGAAATACTTAAATGATTTTAACATTAATGGCGAAGACAATGCTATGTATGCTACTCCTAAAGGTTCACCTGCTTGGTTTATTATTAATTTTAAAGCACAATACATATTAAGTAAAAAATTCAAAACTCAACTTCAAGCAGGTATTGATAATATTACAGATATTCAATATCGCGTTTTTTCATCGGGTGTTAGCGCTGCAGGTAGAAATATTTGGGCAGGTGTTCGACTTAAATTTTAATTGAAAATATTTATTTACTTTCTGAATTTATAACCAATTGCAAACTCCATAAAATCGGATTCTAACGATTTTGAATTAGCAATGCTACCTTTAAAATAACAACCAAAAAACATTTTTTTATTGGCATAATAAGTAAGGCCGAATCTTAAATAATTTTTATTTTCAATTCTTTTAACAAAGCTAAAATAATTATAAATCTCTAAAGGCAATGCTAACTTACCAAAAGTGAACTCATTGCAAATACCTACAGCAAGTAAAATTTTATCAGCTTCGGGCACATCACTCACCATTAAATTTTTATTTACTCTCAATGCATTGGTAGCATCGTAAAATAAATCAAAACCAATTCCTAAGTTATATAACTTATTTATTGGTTTGTATAATGCTTGATGAATGGTAAAAACAGGAAATTGATGAATCAAAGCAAAAGTGCCAAATTCTCTATAGCCAAAAGCAGTGAAAGCGGAGTAATAGATTTTTTTATGTTCAATTTTTTTATTTATTTTTATTCTATTTGCATAAGGGTTTCCATTAATAAAGTAACTTAAACCTGTTTTAATAAAATAAATATTGAACCCCCCATTTGGTATTCGAAAGCTACCATTTGATAAGTGATAATAACCTAACTCTGCATTAAAATCGATTTTTTTAGTTAACATCTGATTTAAAACTAGTCCAAATTCAAGTGCAAAATTTATTGGGGAACTAACCGCTCTGTTATCAAAGTTTTTTTTTCTATTAAATGATTCACTTGCATAAGCTAAACCAATACCAATTTTACCAACTATTTCACCTTTACTATATTTAATTAAAGGAATTTGAACCCATGGTAATAATGAAACATTAAACCCGAAAGTATCAGGTTTATTCATTAAAATGGTTTGAACATTCAATCCAAAGCGTGGATTACCTAAATCTTTTTGCCATTGTTTTTTTCCAGTAACCTGTTTAGTAATTCCTACATCAAAACCAGTTACAGTTCCATTTAAACTTAAACCTGTTTTTTCAACTTTATTTGGTGCAAAACTGTAACCTTGCATCATTGAGCCGTTTATGCCTATTTTACTCTCTAACCCTTGACAAAAAGTAGAGTTAATTAAAAAAATAATATAGAAAAAAAGTATACCTATTTTCATCATTAATAAATGTAATTTGCTGTTTTTATGCTTGTAAAAATTTAATAACATAAAATTATTTTAAAATTAATTGAATTTTCCTTAATTACTCGTTTATTGCACCCATGAATTATATAGATTACATTGTATCAAATTACATAATAATTTTGATTTTAGCAATAGCAACAGTAATAATTAATTACATCATTGGTTTTTCAAAAAAATTTACTAAGACCATTGAATGCCCTAATTGCAAAGCCAACGATGTAGAAAGAACTCAAAGAGGATTATTTATAAAAGTTATATTGTTTTTTAAAACTGTTAAAAAATTTAAATGCTTAAAATGTTGGAAGTATTTTTATGTATTAAGTGATAATACATAATTACAAATGTTTCAATCTTTCTTCTAATTCAACTATATCAATTATTAAAACTTCTCTTGCTTTACTCCCTTTAAAAGGTCCAACAATTCCCGCTTTTTCTAACTGATCAATTAAACGTCCTGCTCTGTTATAACCTAAGTTTAGCTTACGTTGAAGTAACGATGTAGAACCTTGTTGACTAGAGACAATTAAGTGAGCTGCTTCGTTAAATAATTCATCTTTGTCTTTGCTATCAAACATTTCACCACCCATTCCACTTTCATCACCTTCTAAACTAACTAAAGGTAATAGGTAAGGTTCATTTCCTTTTTGACTTCCAATAAATTCAGCAATTCTTTCTACTTCAGGTGTGTCAACAAATGCACATTGAATCCTTACCAAATCATTTCCATTACTAAAAAGCATATCACCTTTTCCTATTAATTGATCGGCACCATTGGCATCTAAAATAGTTCTTGAATCAATTTTTTGTGAAACCCTAAAAGCCAACCTTGCTGGAAAATTAGCTTTTATAGTTCCTGTAATAATATTAACGGATGGTCTTTGAGTAGCTAAAATTAAATGAATTCCAATAGCACGAGCCAACTGAGCTAAACGTGCAATTGGGAGTTCTACTTCTTTACCAGCTGTCATCATTAAGTCGGCTAATTCATCAATAACCACAACTATATAAGGTAAAAAACGATGGGCTAATTTGTCAGTAGGAGCCAATCTTCTGCTCAAAAATTTAGCATTGTATTCTTTTAAGTTTCTTACTTGGGCATCTTTTAATAAATCATACCTTTCGTCCATTTCTTTACAAAGTGAACTTAATGTACTAACCACTAATTTTGTATCGGTAATAATTGCATCAGCATCACCGGGTATTTTTGCTAAAAAATGTCGCTCAATTGTTTTATAAATATTTAATTCTACTTTTTTGGGATCAACTAAAACAAACTTAATTTGTGAAGGGTGTTTTTTATATAATAATGAAACTAAAATAGCATTCAACCCAACCGATTTTCCTTGTCCAGTTGCACCCGCCATTAATAAATGTGGCATTTTGGCTAAATCAGCTACAAATACTTCGTTCGAAATAGTTTTACCAAAAGCTATTGGTAAATCCATGTCGGTATTTGCAAATTTTGCTGAACTAATTAAACTCCTCATTGGTACCATAGCAGGGTTAGAATTTGGCACTTCAATACCGATAGTTCCTCTTCCCGGAATTGGAGCAATTATCCTTATTCCCAATGCTGCCAAACTAAGCGCAATATCATCTTCTAAGTTTTTAATTTTTGCTATCCTTACGCCATCTTGTGGTATTATTTCATATAAAGTAACTGTTGGCCCAACTGTCGCTGATATTTTTTTAATTCCAATATTATAATTTTTAAGTGTTTCCTCAATCATTCGGGTTTTTTCACTTAACTCATTGGTGTCAATTTTCGATTTATTGTCACCATAATCTGTAAGTAAATCTATTCCCGGAAACTTGTATCCACTAAATTCTAATGTTGGGTCGTATGCTTCATCTATTCCAAAATGCTTTTTATTTGTTTCAATAAACTCTTCCTCTGGCAGTTCATTTACTTGTAAAACTAAACCACTATCTATTTTTAATTTAGGAACTTCAGCTATTGAATTTTCGTTTACATCATTTTGCTTTTCTACTTCGTTTAATAACAAATCGCTTGCTGATTTATCTTCCGGAAAATTGTCTTCCTTAATGGTAACAATGTTTTCAATTGGCTTTTCTACTAAAATAAAATCTTCAATGTCCAAAGGGGGTAAATCAATACCTTTTGCTATTGTAATTTCTCCGTTTACTGTATTTTCTTTATTGCTATTTTTAAAACTATCTTCTGCTTGACTATTTGATAAATTAGGTTCAAATAAATGTTCAGACTTTAATTTAAAATTAGGTTGATAAAATTCAATATTAAATAATGCAACAGCAAATATCAAAATATATGAAATTAAAAAAAGTACTGTTCCAATATCGCCAATAATAATTTTTAAATTAATTATTCCAAAATGACCGAAAACTCCACCTATAATTTGATAGGTTTGATTAAATATTAGTCCAAAAACAAGCGAAAGCCAAATGGTAGAAAAGAAAGAATATTTTAATGTTTTAATAATAGGTATAGGCTGTAATTTAGTTAATAAATAAAAGCCAATAGAAAAGAAAATTATACAAATAGCAAACGATGCAACACCAAATCCTTTGTAAATAAATATAAATCCTAACCAAGCCCCTAAATTTCCTAAAGCATTTTTTGCAACTGTTTCGGTTGAAATTTGAAAGTAACCAAAGCTCATGTTTTTAACTAAACTTTGGTCGGCTTGCCAAGTAAATAAAAACGAAATTCCTGCAATTAATAAAAAAAAAGAAAACAAAATGAATGTTATTCCCAATGATTTTAGGAACCTTTCATCACTTAAAAAAGAAAAAAAACCATTAGGATTTTTACTTTTTGAACTATTTTTTTTATTTACGGGTTCGTCTGACTCTTCAAAGTCTTTAACATCGCCTAATAAAACTTTATTTCCAGTATTTTTCTTTGCCATTTTTACTAAACGAAAATACTATTTTTAATAAAAAACTATAATTGGTGTTTTGAACAATTTTAATTTTTATGTACTAAAAATTTATCATAAAAAAGCTTTCTCAAATGCTTTAAAATGCACGTCAATTCGAGCGTAGTCGGATAGCTATCGGACGAGAAGTTAATACTCACGTTTTCATAACATTTATTCAGATAGTTAAAGGTATTCGCTCAATGTGACAAAATGCAAAAGGCTGTCGTTTTGTGACAGCCTCTTCAATTTTATTATGCTAAAATCCAATTAAACCTGTATTCGGTTTCAGGAATTTTTATTCTTTCCGCTATTTTATACATTCTATCTGGCAGTTTCATTACATAATCCCTTGCTTTTTCACCAGATTCTTTTAATCCTTCCAAGCTTTCAATTTTCCAATCTTCAATAAGCGACTTTAAAATATCAACATAATCGAAAGAAGTATAAACCCCTAATCTTTGAGCTGCATCGCTAAAATTAGAAAATATTCCTACTTCTTCACCCAACTGACGCAAGCATTGAGAAGGCATTAAAATTTTCTTTCTCATCATGGCTTCAAAAGCCAACATCATTTCGTTTGTATCTATTTCAAAAATTTTACTTACAAATGTTTTGTATGCTTTTGCATGTCTTGCTTCATCTGCAGCAACTAATCCGCAAAGTTTCGATAAAATATTATTTCCTTCTTGTTTTGCAATAGATGCAACCCTGCGGTGCGAAATATTTGTTGCTAATTCCTGGAAGCTAGTATAAACAAAATTTTTGTAAGGGTCGTTTGAAGCTCCATTATCAAATCCATCTGAAATTAAATATTGGGTAGAAGCCTCAAACTGACGCATGTCAATTCTTCCACTTAAGTATAAGTATCGATTTAAAGCATCGCCATGTCTATTTTCTTCTGCGCTCCAACCACGCAACCATTTCATCCAACCATTATTTTCATATTGGTTTATTCCTTGAATACCAGCCAACCAAGTTTCGTAAGTAGGTAAGGCTTCTTCTGTAATTGTATCGGCAACTAAAACTGCTAAAAAATCGTATGATAAACTTTGAGCTTGATCTTGTATTGTTTTTAAATCAGCTATAAAGGTTTTATCAGATGTTAAAGGCAGCAATTCAGATGCTTGCCAATTTGTTTCAATAGGTTTTAAATATTCGTCATTAATATTCTCCACATCTTTTCCTAAGTGAAGCATTACTTCTGATCTACTTGCGCTTAATTGTTGCATTTTTTTTAAAATAAATTTAATTAGCAACAATAACCTAATTTATTGTTTATTCAAAGTGAATGAAATTGATAAAAATCTAAAGCTTTTTATAAAACAATATTGATTTTTGGTTTTTAAAAAATTGTCTTGTAGTAATTTTTTTTACTTTTTTTCAAAATCAATTACAAATTATAGTTGATATTATTTAATCATTTGTGATATTCGCCAACAATTATTTAAAAGCTTCTAATTGAAAAAATACTTATTCGTATTACTAACTAATATTGCATTTAATGTGCAAGCACAACAAATGAAAACTAACAGTTATACTTCTAATCCTAATTTAAATACCATTATTGATTCAACAAAATGGAAGGGCAATCAATTAGACGAAAAAGGTTTGTTTATGAACCACGAGTTTCCTTTTTATCCTAAGTTTAGTGAAGTTTGGAAATGGCAACGCGAAACCAATCCACAAAAAGTATTTAAGAAAAAAGATACTTTCCAATTGGCTTTACTGCAAAACGACACCTCATTTTTACAAAACAAAAACGATGTAATAGTTTGGCTAGGTCATGCAACTTTTTTTATTAGAATAAATGGCATTAGTTTAATAACAGACCCTGTTTTTGGTAATCCAAGTACTTTTTTAAAACGCAAAATTGCAATGCCTTTTAATCCTGAAATTATTAAAGGACTTGATTTTGTTTTGTTAAGCCACGACCACAGAGACCATTTAGATGAAAAAAGTATTCAACTTATTTATAAAAACAACCCCAATGCTCCTATTTTAACTGGTTTAAAAATGGATGAATGGTTAAATAAAATGCTTAACAAACCTCAAGTTCAAACTGCAGGTTGGTACCAACAATTTATTACCGACAATACACAAATTAAAATTTATTTTATGCCTGCTCGTCATTGGAGCAAAAGAGGATTAACTGACACCAACAAACATTTATGGGGATCTTTTGTAATTGAAGCAAATGGCAAACGCATTTTTTTTAGTGGCGATACAGGTTATGGAAGTCATTTAAAAGAAATAAATGAAATTTTTGGTAAAATAGATTTATGCATAATTGGTGTAGGTGCTTTTAAACCCGAATGGTTTATGGGCGCAAACCATATTTCGCCATTAGATGCTGTAAAAGCAGTGAATGAAATGGGTGCAAATACACTTATCCCTATGCATTTTGGCACCTTCGATTTAAGCGATGAACCAATTGGCTTGCCTCAACAAATACTGGAAACCGAAAGTAAAAACGGTAACTTAAAAGCCAAATTAAATGTTTTAACAGTTGGAAAAGCTTTTGCTTTTTAGAAAATCAATTTACTAAATTTATAATATCAAATTAGGTTAATCTATTTTATGTTCAATAAATACAAAATGTTGTAAAAATATTTTACTACAACTCATTTTAAATTCTATTTTCGTAACAAATATTATTAAAAATGTCATCATTTAAAGTTAAAGGCGGTAAGCAACTTAAAGGCGAATTAATTCCACAAGGTGCAAAAAACGAAGCATTACAAATTATTAGCGCAGTGCTTATTACTGCTGAAAAAGTAGTAATAGAAAATATTCCAAATATTAGAGATGTAATGAAGTTGATTGAACTATTGGCCGACATGGGTGTAGTAGTTGAAAAAATAAATGAAAATACATACGCTTTTACTGCTAGTAATGTAAACTTAGAGTATTTATTGAGTGATGAATTTAAAAAGAAAGGTGCAAGTTTACGTGGTTCTGTTATGATTATTGGCCCGCTTTTAGGCCGATTTGGAAAAGCTTTTATTCCTGAACCTGGAGGTGATAAAATTGGTAGACGACACTTAGACACTCACTTTAGAGGCTTTGAAGCTTTAGGTGCTAACTTTAATTATAACCACGAAGAAAAGTTTTATAGCATTGATGCAAAAAACTTAAAAGGCGATTACATGGTGCTTGATGAAGCATCGGTAACTGGTACTGCAAATATTTTAATGGCTGCAGTATTGGCAAAAGGCACTACTACTATTTACAATGCTGCTTGCGAACCATATTTACAACAACTTTGTAAAATGCTAAATAGCATGGGTGCAAAAATTAGTGGTGTGGGTTCAAACTTATTAACCATTGAAGGTGCTGAAAGCCTCGGAGGATGCTCGCATAGAATGTTACCCGATATGATAGAAATTGGAAGTTTTATTGGCTTAGCCGCGGCAACTAATTCTGAAATTACTATTAAAAATTGTTCCATTCCTGCGTTAGGAAATATTCCTAAAGTATTTGGCAGAATGGGCATTCAAATGGAATTTAGAGGCGATGATATTTATATTCCTAAACAAGATTCATACAAGATAGAAAGCCTAATAAATGGCTCTATGCTAACCATTAGAGATGGTATTTGGCCTGCCTTTACCCCTGATTTAATTTCGATAGCTTTAGTAACTGCTACCCAAGCAAAAGGTTCTGTTTTAATTCATCAATGGATGTTTGAAAGCCGATTGTTTTTTGTAGATAATTTAATTGACATGGGTGCTAAAATTATCCTTTGCGACCCACACAGAGCAGTTGTTATTGGTAGCAATCGTGAACAAAAATTGCGCGGAATAACTATGAGTAGTCCCGATATAAGAGCAGGGGTAGCTATGTTAATTGCTGCATTGGCTGCCGAAGGTACAAGTACCATTAACAATATTGTTCAAATAGATAGAGGCTATCAATTTATTGATACCCGTTTAAATGCCATTGGTGCTGATATTACTCGCATTGACTAAGCATATAATTAAATATTGTTTTTTTCTTTTACTGTTTTTACTAAACAGTAGTTTTGTTACGGAAGAAACCGAACTAAAAATTGGTGATAAAATTCCATTTTTTGAAACTAAACTAATCAATAATAGAGATTTTAAAATATCGAGTTTATTAGGAAGTTATACCTTAATTCAGTTTTGGGCTAGTTGGGATTTACCTTCATTAAAAATACAATCGGAACTAATTAAAACTTATGGGAAATTTAAAGACACTAAGTTTACTGATGGTAAAAAATTTAATGTTGTTTCTATAAGTATCGATCAAAAAGAAGAAACATTAATTACAACTTTAAAGCGAGAATTGTATCCTTGGCAATACCATATTTGTGACTATAATGGTTGGAATAGCCCACTAATTGATTCGTTTAATATTGAAAATATTCCAAGTAATTTTTTAATAAATCCCAAAGGTGTAATAATTGCTAAAAACTTATTTTACGAGGATTTGGACAAAGACTTAGTTAAATATTTAAATAAATAACCTATTGGTTCGGATTTGCAATCCATTTTTACCAACATTACAATAAAACAAATGTATTAATAGGAGTTTGTTTTATTGCATTACAAATGTAAATAATCTGAATTGCTGTTTGCAAAACCATAACAGCTGGTAATATTTTAGATATAAATGCTATTGCCAATTATAGCCCACGGTTTAAACATAGCCCACGGTTTAAACATAGCCCACGGTTTAAACCGTGGGCTATGTTTAAACCTACCCCCATTCACGCTTTCCGATAAAGCGGAAACTTTAAACGTATACCCAAACACGCTTTCCGATTTTCCCGAAACCTTAAACGTATACCCATTCACGCTTTCCGATTTTCCCGAAACTTTAAACGTATACCCATTCATGCTTTCGGGTTTTCCCGAAACTTTATACGGATACCCAAACATGCTTTCGGGTTTTCCCGAAAGCTTAAACGTACCCCCATTCATGCTTTCGGGTAAATTTCAACTAATTGAATAGAGAAAAACTAACAATGAGCAATATTTATTATTACTCCAGCATTGGTTTGGGTTTAAATAAGGTTTTAGAGAAGTTTAATTAATAAAATAGCTGTTATTTTAAATCCAATTGAATATAATTGTAAGAGGAAAAAAGATAAAACTTCATTTATAAATAAGTTAGCAGAAAATATCGTGAAGACCATTTCAATTAAGGACATTTTATTGACTGGAAATTTTGGAGATGTTAAACTCGGCATGACTAAAGACCAGGTTATTGACATTTTAGGTCAACCTGAATTTGACGACAATACAAGTCAAAAGTACACTGGAGAATTAATTTATGGAAATTATGAGTTCTTCTATTGGAAAAGTAATGCTAAAATTTTGGGGTTTATAAATTCAAAGCTATCATTTTTGGGTAGTACAAAAAAACATCACAAAAATAAAATTTACTTCAGCAATGAAACCTTTAAGGTTGACCTATCGTTTATAAGGATTAGCCATGCAAATACAAATAGAGAGGTCAAGAAATGGTTAGTTACAAATAATATCCCTTTTGAAGAAAAGATTGATGATTTTAACAATATAAATCTTTGTTTTCTAAGTGGTGTAATCTTGACCTTTATCGACACTAGTTCATACTGGGGTATTGACAATAATGATAAAGTTGAACAATTACAACCATTATCTAGCACCGAAGAATTTTTACTTGAAGGAATTCGACAATATGACTTATCCATTTCAGAAAAATAACTTCAAGTAACTTAGGTTTTATCTTTGATTAGTGTACTCACCAAACGAATTTAAGTGATTGGTAAAGAAATTAACCACGGACTTAATTACCTAATTATACTCAAAGTTCCATTTAAAATTTCGGGTTCGGTACTTATAAAAGAAGCATATTTTACAGTATAAAAATACACATCTACTGGCAATGGATTATTATTAAAAGTTCCGTACCATTTTGCATTAAAATCGTTGGTTTCAAAGACCATTTCGCCCCACCTATTGTATATTTTTATGTTAAAAATATCAATGTATTTGCCTGTAAAGTTTAAATAATCGTTTAAATTATCTGCATTGGGGCTAAAAGCATTTGGCATATAAAATATTGGGTTGCAAGCATCTTTAATTTGTATTGTGTCTGTGTTATTACAACCAAACTCATTTTCGGCATAATGCCAATATTTCCCTGCTTTGTTTACTTCTAAATTTAAACTAAATTCACTGCTAGGATACCAAATGTTTTTAAAAAATTGATTCGATTTTAATGTAATCTTCTCGTTGTTATCCTCACATAAAAATCTTGGTCCTATAATATTTATTTGTGGTTTATCTTTTTCAATTACATTTATGGTATCGTAATTCCAACAGTCAATGTCTTTTATTGCAAGTATATTTACGCTAGTTTTATTTACAGTTATTTGTTTAGTTTTTAAACCATTATTCCATATAAAAGTATAATTATTGGGGTAATTAATATTTCCAATTTCTATGCTTTCATTTTTACAAAAAAAAGTGTCAGCATAATTTAACAGTAATGGCTTTGGTCTTAAATTTACATCAAAAGTATCTATTCTACTACATCTGTTTTCTTGAGCTTTAACCCAGTATTTTCCTGCTTTATTTATTGTAAAAAAACTATCGGTTGCATTATTATTCCATAAATATGTAGGTATATTATTTTTTAGTTTTATAATAATATTTTCACCTTCACAAATATTGGTATCGTTTATTATTTTATTAAAAATATTTGGCGTTTTAAGTACTTGAATTGAATCAATAATATTACTTCCATCAGCTAAAAAATTTTTAATCCATAAGTTGCTTACATTTTTAAAATACCTAAATTTATTTAACGTATCTCCATCAAACCATTCAAATTTATTAAACCCATTTTTTATATCAATTCTTACAGTATCGTTTATATTACATAAATAAAAAGTTCTTTTGGCTAGTGTTTCAACCAAGCTTACATTGTCAATATAAATATACGATTGGCCTAATAAGTTGGCATCTGGCTTTCCATTGGCTAAGCTAATGGGAGAGCAACTATTGTCATTTACAAAATTTCCAATTGTTAACCAATTTTCACCTCCCACTGCTTTAAAAACTCCTGAAACTTTATACCAAATACTCGAATCAACTAACAATTCGGTATTGGTTACTTGTGGATTATATTTTAGTTCAGTTTTTAATAAATAATCTTCAATTTTATTTGTTGAGATTAATGCTGAAATATTGCTTACACTTTTAAATCCAGTGGGCGATACAAAAAAGGTAACCTCATATTCTCTGTTAGCTACTAATTTTTCAGTGAGTTTTACTTGAATATATTCTCTGTAACCATCAATCGTCAAGTTAAATTTATAATAAGTTACTAAACCAATATAGGCATCGCCTTCATTTGCAAATTGATAACCAGCTTCGTTTTGAGGTACGCCAACAGTATTTAAAACTTTATTACACCCGTTATAATAATCGGGCGTGCCTAGGGTGGGTCTATACCAATTGTTTAAATATACAAAATTATTTGCAGATGAATCTATTGCAGAATTACTTGTAGGACATTTATTGAAATCTTCGAAACTTCCATTAGGAACATAGTTAACTTGTGCATTTATACTAAAATAAAAAATGCAAGAAAATAATAACAATATGTTTAGCTTTTTTTTAATAATATTGATGTTCTTAAATTTAAAAAAATCTTATTTTATAAATGACAATTACATTATTTATTATACTCTTAAATTGCGGAATTAGTATTATTTGTTTTAATAATCACGATGCAAAGCTAAAGCTAATTTTTCACCCAAATACTATTAATAATGATCCAAGTCAATGGTTTCGTTTTATAAGTGGAGGCTTTATTCATGCTGATTATATGCATCTTGGTTTTAATATGTTTGCATTGTATAGTTTTGGTGTTTTTTTAGAAACAAATTATTTCCCTGTACTTTTTAATAATTACTATAAACTTGCATTTGTATTGTTTTACATTAGTGCCATTGGTGTTGCCGATATTTATACTTTTATAAAACATAAAAACAATTCCAATTATTATTCTTTAGGTGCTTCAGGTGCTGTATCGGCTGTTGTTTTTTGTTGCATTTTATTTGAACCCAATTTAACAATTATGGGTTTACCTGGCTGGCTTTATGGTTTTATTTATTTGGCATTATCAAGCTATGCTTCAAAAAAAAATTTGGGTAATATTGCTCACGATGCTCATATTTGGGGAGCTATATATGGCTTTTTTTTACCAACTATTTTTAAACCCAATTTATTAATAGCTTTTTTTAATAATATATTTTAAAATACAAATCCAATTCTTACAACTAATGGGTCCGGATAAAAGCTGGTTTTAGCGTCATACATTAAATCATAAAGTGCCATAAAGTAAACACCCGATCCACCCGGCATATAGCCTCCTCCAACAAAAGCACTATTACTAAATCTTGAAATGTTTTGTCCTGTATTTTCAATGTAATAGTTATAACTTAAACCTAAATATTCTGTATGAGCAAAAATATTTTCGTTTATAAAATAACGACTAAAAACACCTGGCCCGTATGCGTTTATATTTAATTTAAAATCAACACCTGTGCTTAAATTTCTGAATGTTCGAGAATTATAAATATATAATGGATTCAATCCAACTTGGAATTTATCAGTAATTTTATAACCAACAAGTGGTTGAATTAAAACTATTGAGTAATTAGAAGAAAACCACACATCCATATTTCCACCATAAATCATTTTATCTTTCCACGAATCGTTACTGCCAAATTTTTCATTCGCTTCAGTTTCTTCATCTTTTTTCTGAGTATCTAGTTCAGGCGTTTTTCGTTGACCAAATAATATATTTGTATAAAAAAAAAGTAAAGTAATTGTTAAAAATAGTTTATTCATATTAAATTGTTCATTAATTGTTTCAAATTTATTGTGTTTATTTTGGTAATTCAATTGCTTAATTATTACTTTGACAATTATCAAACAATCAAAGTTGCATTATGACAAAAGTACACAATTTTTCAGCAGGTCCTGCTATTTTACCTCAATCAGCAATTGATGCTAGTATTGAAGCTTTAAAAAACTTTTCAGGAACAGGTTTATCACTATTGGAAGTAAGCCATAGAAGCAAAGAATTTGAAGAAGTAGTTGCCGAAGCATGTCAGTTAGTTAAAGATATCTTAAATTTAAGCGATGATTATGCAGTACTATTTTTACAAGGAGGCGCATCTACTCAGTTCGATATGATTCCAATGAATTTATTAGAAGAAGGAGAAACTGCTGCATATGTAAACACTGGTGTTTGGGCTAGCAGAGCTATTAAAGAAGCTAAAATGTTTGGAAACGTTAATGTATTAGCGAGTAGCGAGGATAAAAATTTCAACTATATTCCAAAAGATTATACTATTCCTACTGATGTAAAATATTTTCATTGTACAAGTAATAATACTATTTATGGCACTGAAATGTTTGAATTTCCAAAAACCGAAGTTCCACTTATTTGCGATATGAGCTCTGATATTTTTAGTCGTCCTTTTAATGCAAATCAGTTTGATATGATTTATGCAGGAGCCCAAAAAAATATGGGTCCTGCTGGAACAACATTAGCTATAATAAAAAAAGATTTAGTAGGTAAATCAAAACGTAAAGTACCAACAATGCTCGATTATAAACCACAAGTAGAAAATGGAAGTATGTATAATACCCCGAGCGTATTTGCTATTTTTGTTTGTATGCATACTTTACGTTGGATTAAGGAAATGGGCTTAGAAGCAATGGAAGTTAGAAACAAAGCTAAAGCAGATTTATTGTATACTGAAATTGATAGAAACCCATTATTTGAAGGCACAGTTGTTAAAGAAGATAGAAGCCGAATGAATGTTAACTTTATTACAACTAATAAAGAACATGAAACTGAATTTTTAAAATTATGTGAAAGTAAAAACTTAAGTGGTTTAAAAGGCCATCGCTCAGTTGGAGGACTACGTGCAAGTTTATACAATGCTTTACCAATAGAAAGTGTTCAAGTTTTAGTAGATACAATGAAGGAATTTGAAGCAATAAAAATGTAATTTTGAATGTTTGATGCTGAATTTTGAATTAATTTCCTAAGTCAACATTGAAATTTTTCAATTTTTCAATCTTTTAATTATAAATAAAAATGATAAAAATATTAGCAAATGATGGCATTGATGCCAATGGAAAAAAAATACTTGAAAATGCAGGTTTTACTGTAATAACAGAAAAAATTGAACAAGTAAATTTAATATCAGAATTGAATAATTTTGATGCTATTTTAGTTCGTAGTGCAACTAAAGTTCGTAAAGAATTAATTGATGCTTGTCCAAACTTAAAACTTATTGGTCGTGGTGGAGTTGGAATGGACAATATAGATGTGGAGTATGCAAAACACAAAGGAATTAAGGTGGTTAATACACCTGCGTCTTCTTCAGTAAGTGTTGCAGAACTAGTTTTTGCGCATATATTTTCAGCAGCTCGCTTAATTCAAATTACTAATAGAGTCATGCCAAATGAAGGTAATACAAAATTTAATGATTTAAAAAAAGTGGCTTCAAATGGAATTGAATTACAAGGAAAAACTATGGGTATTTTTGGCTTTGGTCGCATTGGACAAGAAGTTGCTAAAATGGCTATTGGTTTAGGCATGCATGTGTTAGCTTTCGATCCATATGTTGATAAAGTAGATATTAGTTTAAATTTACCTGCTCTTGGATTAAATTCTCGAATAAAAGTAACAATAAATACTGTTAGCGATGAAAGCGTTTTAACTCACGCTGATTTTATCACATTTCACTTACCATTTAGCGAAGGCGATAAACCTATTGTAGATGCAGCTAAAATGTCTAAAATGAAACATGGAGTAGGTTTAGTTAATTGTTCACGTGGTGGAGTTATTAGTGAAATTGACTTGTTAGCTGCTTTAAACTCTGGCCAAGTTGCTTTTGCTGGTTTAGATGTTTTTGAAAAAGAACCACCTTTAAATATGGATATTCTTCAACATAACAATGTAAGTTTAAGTCCACACATTGGAGGTAGCACTAAAGAAGCTCAAAATAGAATTGGAATTGAATTAGCAGAAAAAGTTATAGAGTTTTTTAGAAACTAATTTAAATAAATCAAAAACGCTAATTAAAAAATATTAATTGGCGTTTTTGTTAAAAGAAATCACTTAAGAAAGTAGCAAGTTCTTCTAAGTATATTTTATCTATATTATCAAAATTTGATAGTTTATCACTATCAATATCAATTACAGCAATAACATTCCCATTTTTAATTATTGGAACTACTATTTCCGATTTACTTAATGCACTGCATGCAATATGATCTTTAAATAAATCAACATTTTCAACTATTATAGTCTCTTTTAATTCATATGATTTACCACATACTCCTCTTCCAAAATCTATATTAGTACAAGCAACACTTCCTTGAAAAGGACCTAAAACAAGTTTACTGTTTTTAACTAAATAAAAACCAACCCATAAAAACTTGAAAACTTCATTTAAGGCTGACGAACAATTAGATAAATTAGATATTAAATCTTCTGATGGTAATAATAATAACTTAAGTTGAGGTAATAATTCCTTATACTTTTGTTCTTTATCATTTTCATTAAATGATATATTTTTGATGTTCGACAATATTATTTTTTAGTTGAATCTATTTTTGTTACAATTGAATCCTTAGATTCTGCTGTTTTATCATTATCAAAAGGTCTAACATAATCATTACCTCTATTAGTTGAATAATCTTTTTTATCTCCTTTATATAGTTCATTAGTTTCTAACGTTTTTTTTGCTTCATCTTTTCCATAATGACAGCCAGTTAAAATTATTGTAACAATAAAAGCAAAAGTAATAGTAATATTTTTCATTTATTTTAATTTTTTTTAAAGTTCAAATATAAAAGTATTGGTTAAATTTTTAATAGAAATATTAATTTTAAGAAACTAATTTTAAACAGATTCAACAAAAAAAAACCCCACCAAAAGGTGAGGTTAATTAAA
>JBAXCN010000027.1:0-36576 GCA_037141455.1 Bacteroidota bacterium | reverse complement strand
TTGAACAACGTATGCTTTCTCACAATCAACTTGCAACCAAAGGGTACACTGTAAAGTTTAGACCATGGATATTAATACATACCGAAGTTTTTGAAACAAAAAGTGAAGCTATGAAACGTGAAAAAGAACTGAAAAGTGCAAATGGGAGACAATTTATCTGGAATTTGATTAAAAATAAAGCCAAATAATAAGTTGGGCTCATATCCGCTAACTAGCGGACGTAGGTTCGAGTCCTGCCTCCGCAACCAAGTAAATCCTGCCTTTGGCGGGATTTTTTGTTTTATGTTTGAAATTATGTTTACAATTTACGTATTATATTCTCCATCACATAATAAAATTTATATTGGTTTTACTTCAAATATTGAACAACGTATGCTTTCTCACAATCAACTTGCAACCAAAGGGTACACTGTAAAATTTAGACCATGGACATTAATTCATACGGAAGTTTTTGAAACAAAAAGTGAAGCAATGAGAAGCGAAAAAGAATTGAAAAGCGCTAATGGTAGACAATTTATTTGGAATTTGATTGAAAATAAATCCATTTAATAAGTTGGGCTCATATCCGCTAGATAGCGGAAGTAGGTTCGATTTCGATAGCTATCGCAACGGCCTCCGCAACCAAGTAAACACAGGGGTTTTCAGCGATTGCTGGAAACCCTTTTTTTATTTGTTTAATTCACAGATTCAAAAACAAACATTGATTTTAAACTTATAAGGATTTTTTTAACTAAAATTGCTCAATCAATTTTAAATTTAATGAACCTTATCTTCAAAATTATATTCAGTATTTTAATTGTTATATTAGTTTCTTCTTGCAATCAATTTGATAATAACTCAGTTGACATTAATGCAAATAATAATGTTTCCTTGTTTATACTTGGCAATGTTCAAGATGCAGGCTCACCTCATATTGGTTGCAAAAAAAATTGTTGTAAAAATTTATTTGAACAACATGATAATTCAAGAATGGTGGTTTCGTTAGGATTGATTGATTTTGAAAACCAAAAAAAGTACTTATTTGAAGCAACACCTAATTTACCCGAGCAATTGAATACTTTAAGTAAGCTATCAAATAATGACTCAACAACAATTCCAAATGGAATATTTTTAACTCATGCACATATCGGACATTATACAGGATTGATGTATTTAGGTAAAGAAGGCCTGAATAGCTACGTTGCTCCTATTTATGTAATGCCAAGAATGGCAAACTTTTTAGCTAATAATGGTCCTTGGAGTCAATTGGTGAAAACTAAAAACATTAGTCTAAGTCAGTTAAAAAGTGATTCCATTATTTCCCTTTCTTCCAATATAAATATAATCCCATTCTTAGTTCCTCATCGAGATGAATTCAGTGAAACCGTAGGGTATAAAATTATTGGTAAAAATAAATCAGCGTTATTTATTCCTGATATTAATAAATGGGCACTATGGCAAAAAAATATTATTAATGAAATTTCAAAGGTTGACTTCGCATTTATTGATGGTACTTTTTATGATGAAAAAGAAATAAATAATAGAAATATCAATGAAATTCCACATCCTTTTATAACCGAAAGTATGATACTATTTAAAAACTTGCCAATAAAGGAAAAACATAAAGTGTATTTTATTCATTTTAACCATACCAATCCTTTATTGAATAAGAAGAGCGAGGCATATAACAAAGTAATTTATAATGGATTTAACATTGCCATAACAGGAGAAGAGTTTAAACTTTAATGTTTTAAAATTCTATTTTGTCGTTAAACAATATTCTGTTAGGTTTGCCTTTACACAAATTTAAAAAAGCAAATTAAAAGGCATTTGCCTTAATTTACCAATAAAAATGACTGATATAACCACAATATTCAAACCTAATTGCCTTCATTTTAAAGGCCATATTCCCTGTAAACCTCATAAGCAATATGGTTATCATTGCAACGATTGTCCAAGTTTTACTCCCGTTTCAAAACGCATTTTAATTATAAAATTAGGCGCCATTGGCGATGTAATTCGCACCACTCCTTTGGTGGTTAAATACAAAGCACTATATCCAAATTGTAAAATTACTTGGCTTACTTGGACTCCCGATATTTTGCCATCAAGCCAAATTGATGAAATACTGAAATGGGATGTAAACTCCATTATGTATGCGCAACATAGCAGTTGGGACATTGCCATTAATTTAGATAAAGAAAAAGAAGCAGGTGCTTTGTTAAAAGTAATTGATGCCAAAGAAAAGTATGGTTTTATTTTAAAAGACAACGAAATTCAACCTTGCAATGAATTGGCTGTTCATAAATTCAGTACTGGTATGTTTGATGATGTGAGCCAAGCAAATACCAAAAGTTATTTACAAGAAATTTTTGAAATATGCGGATTTACCCATCAAGGTGAACCCTACTTAATGGATAAGCATGACGACAAAGGATTTGTTTGGAATTTACCAACTGGCAAAAAAATAGTTGGAATGAACACAGGCTGCGGTGGCCGTTGGACTACTCGTTTGTGGACGATTGATAAATGGGTGGAACTAGTTGCCGTTTTAAAAAAGCAACATCCCGATGCCGAAATTTTATTATTAGGTGGCGAAGCCGAGCACGAACGAAACAAAGAAATTCAAGCCCGTTCAGGAGCATTATACTTAGGATATTTTAGTTTGTTTGAGTTCATCAATTTAGTAAACCAATGCCATTTAATTATTACTCAAGTTACCATGGGAATGCATATTACATTGGCTTTGGGAAAACAAATTGTTCTAATGAATAATATTTTCAACCCGCATGAGTTTGATTTATTTGGTAAAGGCGAAATAGTAATGCCCGACAAAACATGTAAATGTTTTTATCGTGGTTCGTGCTTGGATGGTGTGAGCTGTATGGAAAATTTGCCTGCTCAAAAAATTGCAACGGCTGTTGCTTCACACTTTTAATACTTAAAAAATGCGTGCAATCGTTTTAGAAGAATTAAACCAAAAATTAGCTGTAAAAGAAGTTGAAAAGCCAACTATTTCAGAAAATGAAGTATTGGTAAAAATACATGCTGCAGCCTTTAATCACCGCGATTTATGGATTCAAAAAGGACAATATGCTGGCATACGTTTTCCAATTATTTTAGGCAGTGATGGCAGTGGAATTGTGGCTAAAATTGGTACAAATGTAAATGCTGATTGGTTAAATAAAGAAGTAGTAATAAACCCAAGTTTAAATTGGGGAAATAATCCTCGCGTACAAGCTAAAGACTACATAATACTGGGTACACCTAGCGATGGAACTTTTGCAGAATATGTAAAAGTTGATGCAAGGTTATTGTATGCAAAACCTACTCATTTAAACTTTGAAGAAGCTGCTGCTTTTCCTTTAGCTGGTCTTACTGGTTATAGAGCAACGATGAAACGCGCTGCTGCAAAAGCAGGCGAAAATGTTTTAATTACAGGAATTGGTGGGGGTGTAGCATTGTTTTGTGTTCAGTTTGCTGTAGCAGCGGGCTGCAATGTGTTTGTTACCAGTGGCAATGATGAAAAAATTGCTAAAGCCATTGCGTTAGGCGCAAAAGGCGGAGTAAATTACAAAAATCAAAATTGGGATAAAGAGCTAAAAGCCATGAGTGGTGGTTTTGAAGCCATAGTGGATAGCAGTGGTGGCGATACTTTTGCCAAATTGGTTGATTTAGCAAAACCTGCTGGCAGAATTGCCATGTATGGCGCAACTTTAGGAGCATTTAATAGTGGAGTTCCAGCAAAAATTTTTTGGAAACAATTAGACATTTTAGGCTCTACTATGGGCAACGATGAAGAGTTTGCCGAAATGTTAACTTTTATTAATGAACACAAAATAATTCCAATAGTTGATGCTGTTTTTGAGTTAACTCAAGCTGAAGAAGCAATTGAAAAAATGAGCGATGGCAAACAGTTCGGAAAAATTGTTTTAAAGGTTTCATAATTTAATACCCTCATTAAAAAAATATTTTTTTTATGTAATAAATAAAACACATTTGCTTTAAATTACTAATATTACAAAATTATGCGTAAAATTTCAATACTCACTTTGGTTTTTTTAATCGTTGCTTCATGTGCCACTAAGAAAAAACCTATTGCATTAACTGCATCTGTTGCTAAAACATCTTCAATTGCCGATAAAATTAAGTCGTGTAAAAAGAAAGATGGATTATTTCCTTTGTACCAAGATACAATTACTGGAAACTTATTTATGATTGTTAAAAAAGAACAATTAGATAAAGAATACATTTACTTTTCGTACACAGTTGATGGAGTTATAGCGGCTGGACATTTTAGAGGAAGTTTTCGCGATAACAAATTATTTACCATACGCAGGTATTTTGATAAAATTGAATTTGTGGTGCAAAATACTGGCTATTATTTTGATAAAAATAACCCAATAAGCAAAGCGGCTAACGCCAATATTAGCAATGCTATTTTGGTAAATCAAAAAATTGTAGCTGAAGATGCTAAAAAGGGCGAAATGCTATTAGATGCAAGTGCTATATTTTTAAGCGAAAGCATGTGTCAGGTAAAACCATCTCCATTTTTTGGATTGCCTCCAGGTTTTCAAATGTTTAGTTTAGGTGGTTTAAGTCGTGAAAAAACAAAATTTACAAGTTTAAAAAATTATGAAAAAAACACTGATTTAATAGTTGAATATGTGTATGATAATCCAATGCCAACCGTTGGCGGAGGCAAAGAAGTTACTGATGAACGCGCAGTTAGTATATTTTTACAACATACTTTAATAGAAGCACCTAAAAACAATTTTAAACCTACTGCCGATGACCCAAGAATTGGATATTTTGGCGAGCAAGTAGAAGACATGACAACTACCAATGCTATTGCTTATAAAGATGTAATTCATAAATGGTTGTTAGAAAAAAAAGATACCAATGCAACCATTTCAGAACCTGTAGAACCAATTACTTGGTGGATAGAAAATACTACTCCGCCTGAATTTAAAGCTACTATAAAAGAAGCTGGTGAAAAATGGAATTTGGCTTTTGAAGCTGCCGGTTTTAAAAATGCAGTGGTTATAAAAGAGCAACCAGATACTGCCACTTGGGATGCAGGTGATATTCGTTATAATGTATTGCGTTGGACTTCATCTCCTCAGCCACCTTTTGGTGGATACGGACCAAGTTTTGTTGACCCAAGAACTGGACAAATATTAGGAGCAGATATTATGTTTGAATATATTTTTGTAACCAATAGATTACGCCAAGAAGAATTGTTTGATGCAGCTGGAACAGGATTTCAAACTCCAACTTCGTTTAATAAAACTAATTTTTGCGATGCCAGCCATCAATTACACCAAACTTCGTTGTTTGGTTTAAATGCTTTGCAAATTCAAGGTTTAACCGATGTAGAAAAACGTGATTACATCAATCAATCGTTGTATTATTTGGTATTGCACGAAATGGGACATACCATGGGGCTAAACCATAACATGAAAGCCAGCCAAATGTTAAAGCCAAACTTAATTCACAATAAAGATATTACCCGTAAAATTGGTTTAACAGCATCGGTTATGGATTATCCAGCAGTAAACGTAGCTTTAGATAAAGCCAAACAAGGCGATTATTTTACCACTCGTCCAGGACCATACGATAGTTGGGCAATAGAATTTGCTTATTCACAAAGCTTAAGAGATGAAGCCAAAGAAAAAGAACGTATGGAAAAAATTCTTTCTCGATCAAGCGATACGTTGTTAATATTTGGAAACGATGCTGACGATATGCGCGGAATTGGAAGTGGAATTGATCCTCGTGTGAATGTAAATGATATGAGTGGAGATGCAATAACTTTTGGAATTGATAGAATAAAATTAGCCAATCAATTATTTACTAAAATAAAAGAAAAATATACTAAGAAAGGTCAAACCTACCAAGAGTTTCGTCAGGCTTACAGCATAGCTCAAAACGAGTATTTTAATCAAGTAAATGTTATTGTCCGTTATATTGGTGGGGTTTATGTTGATAGAAGTTTTATAGGCCAAGCTGGTGCTACTAAACCATTAATTCCAGTTGAATACAAAGAACAAAAAAGGGCCATGGAAGTATTAACCAAATATGCTTTTGCTCCCGATGCTTTTACTGTTCAAAACGATTTATACAATTACTTACAAATTCAACGCAGGGGCTTTAACTTTTTTGGAAGCAATGAAGATCCTAAAATACACGCTCGCATTATAGGTTATCAAACCACAATCTTAATGCATTTGTTAAATCCTACAACATTAAGAAGATTGACTGACTCAAAGCTTTATGGCAACAAATATGGGGTACTTGAAATGATGAACGATGTAACAAAAGCTTGTTTTGTAGCTGAAGCAAGCACACCAAATTCATTTAGACAAAATTTGCAAAATGTTTATACCGAAAACTTAATTTCATTGTTTAAATCGGGAAGATACGATGCCATTTCACAGGCAGCAGCGCTGGCTCAATTAAAACAAGTACTAATCTTCACAAAAGGCGGTTCAACTGAAGAAGCAAAAGCTCATTTTGCCAATTTAAAATTAAAAATAGACCAAGCTTTGGCTGATAAATAATACCGATACAATAGTTGTTATACCCGTTTTATTGGTCTATTTTAAATATATCATTATCACAAATAAAAAAACCGCAATTTTATAGCGGTTTTTTTATGTAAATTTACTATCCTTGTGTTAATTAAAGATTTAATAAATAAGAAAATACACATGAAATTTAATCTATTAATTTTAGCGCTTGGTGTCCTTTTTTTTCAATCGTGTAGTTCATTTTATTTCAGGGCAAATTATAAACAGGCAAACGATTTAATTTACAGCACAAGTAGACTGCAAACTAAACCGTTTTTAAAAGCCCACATGCAAAATGGTGATGTTTTTATATTAAATAAAAACTGGAATATCGACTCCACTCAAACATTTATTTCGGGTTATGGAACACAATATGATTTTAACAGAAAAAAAATTGAAGAAGGCAGTTTTTATATAGTAATTTCAAATGTTGCATTATTTGAAACCAATAATGAACTTATAAATCCAGAAGCACTAAATATAGGCATACTATCTACTGTTGCTGTTATTAACGTAGCTGTAAATTTGTTTTGTATTGCTCAACCAAAGGCTTGTTATGGTTCTTGTCCAACCTTTTATATTAACGAAAACGATAATTTTCATTATGCTGATGCAGAGGGTTTTTCAAATGCAATAGTTCCATCAATGGAATATTCTGACATTGATGCATTAAAATTTGTAAAGCCAATTGGTAATGAATTTAACATAACCATGAAAAATGAAGCTTTGGAAACACATTATGTAAATGATGTAAAACTATATGCTTTTCCAGTTAAAGAAAATGAATTTGTGTTTCATACACCCGAAAACAAATTTTATTTATGCCAAAATAATTATACTTTAACCAAAGCAATTGGCAATGAGGGAGATATTACCACATTGCTTGCAAAGCCGGACATAAATGAACGATTTTCGCTTTCGGATAATAAAAATTTAAATAGCAAAGAAGAGCTGTTTTTTAACTTTAATAATGTATTGGATATAAATATTTTAGGTTTTATTTTAAATTTTAGACAAACCTTAATGACTACTTATTTATTTTATAATTCAATGGGATATATGGGCAATGAATTTGGTGACTTATTTGTAAAATTAGAAAAAGATTCTAGTTTAAAAAAGAGATTTGATGCCACTACTCAGCTTTTAGGTGGAATAGATTTATATTCATTTAATGAAAAAACCAAGTGTTGGGATTTTGAAAATACTTTTAACGAAACTGGGCCAATAGCAATAAACAAACAATTAATTGCTTTAAAACAGAAAAATTATACTTCAACAGTAAAATTAAAACTAGTTTTAAATAAAGGTTTTTGGCGCATAGATTTTGCTGGTTTAACAAATATTAACAAAGAGGTAATTCCAACTATATTGGGCCCTACAAGCCTTTTGAAGAATGGAAAATCGGATACTGAAACATTGGCCACTTTATTTAACGATAACAAATACATTATTTCAAAACCTGGAAACGAATTTAAATTTGGTTTTAAATTGCCTTCAACTGATACCAAATATGCTTTATTTCTTTATTCAAAAGGCTATTACATGGAATGGATGCGAAAAGATTGGCTTAAAGATAAAAACCTTCCTAAGCTCAGACAAATGGTTTACAAACCAAGTCGCTTTTTAAAAAAAGAAGCTAAAAACTATAAGAAATACGAATCGCAAATGGAAAGTATTTTTTGGAATTCTAAAATTGACATTAAATCGTTTTCTTTATATGAAAAATAGATTAATCACTTTAATAGTTGTAATTGTATCTATGAGCAGTTGTGCAACTATACCCAATTACCTTCCAATAGAAAAAAATATTGGTTCACATCCTTTTGGTTCTTTTTTAAATATAAAAACTGTTTTAAACGATAGAATTGCGGGAGAATTAATATCAGTAGATTCCTCTGAAATTATTATTTTAACCCAAGTTAATAATCAGCTTAAAGTAGTTAAAATAAATATAAAAGAGGTTAAAACTGTAAAGCTTTTTTATGCCAAAGGCACCAATTATGGGTGGACAATTCCATTGTTTTCGTTAATGAGCATAACCCAAGGTTTTTTTTCTATTCTAACACTTCCTTTTAATTTGATTACTACAATAGCGGTAACTGTTAATGGAAACCAAATGTATAGTTATCAAAATATGACTGTAAAACAATTAAAAATGTTTGCTCGATTCCCACAAGGTTTGCCAAGTAATTTTAATTTAGCGCTTATAAAATAACTTGCTTAACCAAATTACTTAAATAAAAACTTTAGTAAACAATAATTCTATTCTTTTTTACAAGCTCATCATATCTTTAAACTTAACTGCTTGCCTCCTACTAACCTCTATTTTAGAACCATCCTTCATGTAAAAAAGTAAACCACTATTAAAAAATGGTTCTATTTTTTCAATATAATTTAGGTTTATAATCTGTTGGCGGTTTGCCCTAAAAAACATTTTAGTACTCAATCTTTCATCTAACGAGTTTAAGGTTCTATGAATTAATGGTTGGTACTTATCAAAGTAAATTTTTGCATAATTCCCGTTGCTTTCTATTAACCTTATTTCATTTATTTTTACATACCAACACCTTTCGCCATCTCTAATAAATACTTGGCTATCTTCCGCTAGTTTTCCACTTCCTTTTTGTTCTTCAGCCAAAGCAATTTGTTTTTTAGCTTTTGTTATTGCTTCGCGCAATCGGCTTGTTTCTATAGGCTTTAAAATATAGTCGAGGGCATTAACCTCAAATGCTTTAATTGCAAATTCGTTGTAAGCAGTAGTAAAAATAATAGCTGGTGTTTCTATTAATTCTTCAAGCATTTCAAAACCTGTTTTTTCTGGCATTTGAATATCTAAAAATATCAATTGCGGTTTTAATTTGTCAATTAAATCTAAGCCTTCATCTGCATTTGTTGCCTCAGCAATTATTTCTATTTCGGTAAATTCTTTTAAAAGATTTTTTAACCCTTCTCGGGCTAATTTTTCATCGTCAATTATTAATGTTTTTATCATAATGGTATAATTATTTCTGTTAATACTTTTTCGTTTTCTATGTTTTTTATAGTAAAAATTGCTTTGTCGTCAAATAAAATCCTTAGTCTTTCTTTTGTGTTTTCAATACCCAAACCCGCACTTTCATGTTTAGGATTATAAACCCCACAATTTGTAATTTGTATAATGGTATTTTGGTTTTTATTAAAAGTTTTTACATAAATAGTTCCGCCATTTTTTAAATTACTTATTCCGTGTTTTATTCCATTTTCTATCAAAGTTTGTAGCATCATTGGAGGTAAATTAGTATTTAATGTTTCTGGTTCTATATCAAAATGAGTGTTTAACCTTTCGTTAAACCTTATTTTTTCAATGGCCAAATAATCGTCAACAGTTTGTAGCTCGTTTGCCAATGTAACTGTTTTATGCTTTTCCATTTTAAGCGAACCCCTAAGCAAGCTACTTAATCTTGTAATTGCTTCCTTTGCATTTTCAGGATCTAAATCAACCAATGTTCTAATTCCGTTTAATGAATTAAATAAAAAATGTGGATTAAGCTGTGTTTTTAAATTATTGTATTGTGTTTCTTTTAAAACAGCTTGTAGTTCAAACTTGTCAGTCTCAGTTTTTAATAGCTTTTCCCAATACAAAAAGAAATGATAAATGATGGCCCATAAAAAAAAATATTTGGATAAGTTAAAAAAGAAAATTGGTAACCTAGCAAAATCAATTTGTTCTAATAAAGACTTTTTAAAATCAAAAACTTCTGTTTCGTTCGGAACAGTATAAAAATCTAAAACTACATTTAAAATTGTAAGTGGTACAGATATTAAAATAATCATAAACACACCTCTAGGAATTAGTTTTTGTAAGGGTAAGTTTAGCCAATTTGCTTTTATAATAATTAATCGGTAAAAATGAGTTAAAATAATGCACACCAACCAATTAACCAAAGCATTTATAAGCAACCCTTTTGAAAAACCTAAAACATTTATATAAGAAACTAGTTCTATTAAAATAAAAACCAACCAACCACCTAGCTGACAGTACCAATATATTTTTGCTTTGTTTAACATTTTACTTTTGCTAATATAATATTTATGCCAAATAATTAATTACAAAGCTTACACAAAAGGGTTTATTAAAAGGTTAGAGGGCAAAATATAAAGTTCCAAAAGTTTTTTAGGTAAAACTAAATGCAATTTTTTTCGTTTTGTTATTTTATGCAAACATATTTAATAGTTGGAGCAAGCTCTGGAATTGGCTTTCAATTAGCAAAAAATTTAACTGAAAAAGGGAATAAAGTGATTGCTTTAAGTAGAAACAACAATGAATTAACAAACTTAAATAATGTTACTTTCTATCAAGTAGATATTAGCGAAGAAACACCTACTTTTCCGGTTATTGAAGAAAGTATAAATGGATTAATTTATTGCCCCGGCACTATTAATTTAAAACCTTTTAGAGCAATAAAACCTGAAGATTATATTAACGAATTTAACATAAATGCTTTAGGGGCAGTAAAAACCATAAAGCAATATTTACCCAATTTAACTGCAGCAGGAAATGGAAATATAGTTCTATTTAGTACTGTTGCAGTGCAAAACGGAATGCCTTTTCACTCCAGTATAGCCATGGCAAAAGGGGCTGTAGAAGGATTAACCCGCAGTTTAGCTGCTGAGTTTGCTCCAAAAATAAGAGTAAATGCTGTTGCACCTTCGTTAACTGCTACTCCCTTAGCCGATAAATTAATTAATGCTGAAGCAAAACTAAAAGGTGCTGAAGAGCGCCACCCTTTAAAAAAGATTGGCAATGTAGAAGATATGAGTCAGGCAGTGGAATATTTGTTAAATGCCAATTGGGTTACTGGGCAAATTGTTCATGTAGATGGTGGAATGAGTGCAATAAGATAATTTTTATAAATACGCTTTAAAATAATTCTTATTTTGCAAGAATTAAAAACTCAATGAAAATAAGCGTAATTATCTCTTTTTATAAAAACATTCCCGCTTTAGAGTTAATTCTATTGGCTTTGGCCAAACAAACTTATGATAACTTTGAAGTTATAGTTTCAGAAGACGACAATAATAATCAAACAACTAATTTTATAACTGAACAGCAACCGAAATATGCTTTTAAAATCATTCATTTAAACCAATTGGTTGATGATGGTTTTAGGAAAAACCAAATGCTTAATAAGTCGTTAAAAGCGGCAAGTGGCGAAATGATTGTTTTTTTAGATGGTGATTGTATCCCGCATCCTTTATTTTTAAAATCGTACTTAAAACATGTAAAAGAAAAAACATTGTGTTTTGGCAGGCGAGTAATGGTTGATGAGGCAACCACTAAACGAATTTATAATACTAAAAGCATTCAAAAACTGAACTTTATAAGCTTATTGTTTACCAAAACTACTCATTTAAAATATGCTTTATACATTCCATTTTTAACTAAATTAAGAGCTGAAGGAATTTGGGGTTGTAATGTGGGTGTTTTTAAAAAACACTTGTTAGATATCAATGGTTTTGACCAAGATTACATCACTGCTGGTGTTGGCGAAGATGTGGATTTAGAATGGCGATTAACAGCAATTGGTGTTAAATTTAAAAGCATTCGATTTGAAGCATTAGAATTTCATTTGCACCATAAAGAAAACTATAATCGCACCGCAATAGAAACTGGCTTGGCTAAATTAAAACTTAAGAAAGAAACCAATCTTTACTTTTGCAAAAATGGCCTTACATTAATTAATTAAATTATTTTTTTAAGCAACTATCAACTTACGCTTTTGCTTCGCTTAGCGCCCGAACTGACAACTATCAACCATCAACTGCCAACTATTCTGTTATAATTGCAATGTCTTTAGGGGTGGTTTATGAAAATAAGCCTGAGATTACACCCTCTGAACCTGATCAAGGTAATGCTTGCGAAGGAAATAGACCGCCAATGCATTTTTATTATTTACCAGCATTCATGCATTTTGGGTTTTACATTCAGAGTTAGATAAACAATTTTATAGCCTTTTGCAGCCCCTGTTATTGGTTTTGTTTACCTTATTCAACACAACAGAAATGTTAAAAAAAACAATTATTTTATCCAATTTATTGGCGTTAAGCCAAATTAGCTTTGCCCAAACCGATTCACTCAACTCAAAAAACATGCAAGAGTTTGTAGTGAGAGGTATTAAAGCAAATGAAAATTTACCCGTTACCCAAACCACGCTCGACAGGAAACAAATTGAGCAAAAGTATTATGGTGCCGATATTCCATCATTGATTAATGCAACTCCATCCATAAATGGTTATAGCGACAATGGAATGGGCATTGGTTACAGCTTTTTTAGGTTAAGAGGAATGGACCAAACTCGCGTTAACACTACAGTTAATGGAATTCCGGTTAATGACCCAGAAAATATGGGGGTGTTCTTTAATAATTTTGCCGACTTGGCAAGCAGTGCCGAAAATATCCAAATTCAAAGAGGTGTCGGAACTTCTACCAACGGGGTGGCCAATTTTGGTGGAAGTATAAATATTTTAACTAAGAACTTGGCTCCCAAAGAATCAGCAACTGTTAATTTGGGTTTTGGTTCATTTGGTTCAAGCAGAGCTACTTTAGAATACCAAAGTGGAATGATAAAAAACAAACTAGCGTTTTATGGTAGAATAAGTAATTTACAAACAAATGGTTATAGAAATAACTCCGGAGCAAAAATTTCAAGTTACCTGTTTAGTGCTGGATATTTTTGGAAAAAAGCTGTCTTAAAATTGAATGTTTTTGGAGGTTATACTGAAAATAATTTGGCCTATATTGGCATTAATGCCAATACTTTAAGTTTAGACCGAAAATTTAATCCTTTGGTAAATGGGGAAAGCGATGCATTTAAACAAACATTTTATCAATTACATTATTCGTATCAAATAAATAGCAAGAGCAATTTTACTTCATCGGTTTATTTTGTAAGAGGCGAAGCTCCAAAGTTTCAATATTTTGGAAATTTTGCAAACGAATATTTGAATTTGCCAACTTATATAAATGGAAATGATACGCAATCAACGAATAATGCAATGACTAGCTATAGATTGAACCAGTATTTTGTGGGTACATTTTTAAACTATCAATATAAGTCGGGTAAATGGGATTTGATAGCAAATGTGCATGCCAATGCTTTTAAAAATGAACATTTTTTAGAGGTTCAAAGCATTGAAAGCTATAATCCTGCATACAAACCAAGCCAAAATGCATTTTTCAATACAGGATATAAAAACGAAGTAAGTGGAAATATTAAACTTAACTATTCAATTACAAGTAAAACAAGTGCTTTTGGCGATGTTCAGGTGAGGAATGTAAGTTTTAATTATTCCCCTCAAATAATGGAATATAGAACTATTTACGGTTTAAATAACGATAATTTATTAGTTGAAAACATGAACTGGACTTTTTTAAACTATCGTGTAGGCATGAAACATCAATTCAATAAAAACATAAATATTTACGCACTATTTGGGCGCAGTAATCGGGAGCCAGCAAGGGTTGATTATTTTAAAGATGAGCACCCATACAGCAATATTAAGCAAAGCGACATTAAGCACGAAACAGTAAATGATTATGAATTAGGCGCAAGTTTTAACAATCAAAAACTAGCCATAAACGCTAATTTATTTTATATGGATTTTGAAAATCAAATTGCATCAACTGGAAGTTTAAATGCTTATGGCGCTGCTATCAATACCAATGTGGGTGCAAGCTTACGAAAAGGAATAGAAATAGAAGCAATTTGGAAATTAAATAAAAAGATTTGGTTAACCAACAGTTCAGCATTTAGCCAAAACACCATTAACAAAATAGGTCTGCATTATTTTGATGAAAACACATTTGCAGACACTGTAATTATTAAAGAAAACGCAACTACTGCTTTATCACCTTCGGTAATCATCAATCAAGGAATTAGGGTAATTCCTAACAAGTGGTTTTACGCTGAATTAAATTACCGCTTTGTGAGCATGCAATATTTAGACAATAGTGAAGATAAAAATATAAGTATTCCTAACTTTCATATTATGGATTTAAAGTTTGGTTTGAACTTAAAAAAATGGATTAAATATGGCGAACCAAGCATAAGTGTTCAAGTTAATAATTTAACCAATCAGCTTTATTTTCCTTCCGGAAATGTTCAAGGATTCACTAACAGCATTAATTCACAAGGAAAAACAGGAACAGTACCACTATTTTTTCCTGCTGCAAATCGAAATATATTTGTTGGGTTAACTTGGAAATTTTAAAAGTATAAGGCATAAAAAAACCGCTTGTGGCTAGCAAGCGGTTTAATTGAACAAAATTTAAGCCTATGAAAAAACTAATTAATAGTTATTAGCCGCTACAAATATAACAACCCAAATCAAAAAAACAACAGTTCAAACAAAAGCGAATGCGACAACTGTTTAATTATTATTTATTTAGCTGATTTTTAGCTTTATAAAAACTAAATAAAAATTTTAAATAAGTAAAACAACAATTTAAATAATTAATTTGTTGAATTTAACATTAAATAACCTTTTATAAATAAGTCTAAATCACCATCCATAACAGCTTGTACGTTGCTTGTTTCAATGTTTGTCCTTATGTCTTTAACTAGTTTATAAGGGTGCATAACATAATTTCTTATTTGGCTGCCCCATTCAATTTTACGTTTATTGGCTTCTACTTTATCTCTTTCTTCATTGCGCTTCCGCAATTCAATTTCATACAATTGAGATTTAAGCATTTTCATTGCGCGGTCTTTATTTGCGCTTTGCGATCTATCCACTTGGCAAACAATAACAATACCACTTGGTTTGTGGGTAAGCTGCACTTTTGTTTCCACCTTATTTACATTCTGACCACCTGCCCCACCAGAACGAGATGTTTGAATTTCAATATCAGCGTCTTTTATTTCTATTTCAATGGTATCGTCAATAATGGGGTAACAATAAACCGATGCAAAACTTGTATGCCTTCGGGCGTTGCTATCGAAAGGCGAAATGCGCACTAATCTGTGCACTCCACTTTCTCCTTTTAAAAAACCATATGCAAAACTTCCAGTAACTTCAATGCTACACGATTTTATTCCTGCTCCATCACCCGCTTGTTCATCAACAACTGCGGCTTTAAACCCTTTTTTGTCGGCATACATGATGTACATACGCATTAACATTTCAGCCCAATCTTGACTTTCTGTTCCTCCAGCACCCGAGTTTATGTTTAATATGCAGTTAAATTGGTCTTCCTCAGCACTAAGCATGTTTTTAAACTCAAGCTCTTCTACAACCTTTAATGTTTCATAAAAGCTTTCGTTTAATTCCTCTTCGGTTACTTCTTTTGCTTGGTAAAACTCAAACAATACCGATAAATCTTGCACTTTTTGGTAAACATCGGCATAAGCTTCAGTCCAAACTTTTTTTTGGTTAATGCCTTTTAATATTCCTTCTGCCCGTTTGGAGTTTTCCCAAAAACCCGGCTCATGGGTTAAACCCTCTTCTTCGTTTATTTGATGTAATTTAGAAGCAACGTCAAAGATACCCCCTTAAGGCATGCACCCTTTCTTCCAAATTCTTTAATTGGTCATTTGTCATAATTGGCAAAATTAAGTTTTTAACCACAGATTTCACAGAAGTCGAAGATTTATTAAAATTGTTATTGCCCCGCACAAGCTCGATTATAAATTTATTAAATTAAGGCAATGACTCCAACGAAGTCATCTGTTTATAAAAAATATTTGCCATAAACATACTACCCCCATCGGGGTCGCACGCGCCAAACAATTTTTGATTGCTCTAAACATTTGACCTTTTCGAGGTCAGAAATTCATTAACTTAATAACATTGAGCGGGGCGCTAGCTACTGCGGAATCTTTTAACCTTTCCAAATTTTTCAATCTTTTAATTTAAAACCACTTATCAACATTTTTTAACCAAAAACACTTAAAATAACCTACATTTGCCGCTTTAATGGGAAATATAGTAGCAATAGTAGGAAGGCCAAATGTTGGTAAATCAACTCTTTTTAATCGTTTAACGGGCAATAAACACGCAATAGTTGACGATTTTAGTGGAGTAACACGCGATAGACATTACGGAAAAGCAGAGTGGCTTGATAAGGAATATAATGTAATAGATACTGGTGGATATGTGCCAAATAGTGCCGATATATTTGAATCGGCAATTAGAAACCAAGTAAAAATAGCCATACAAGAAGCTGATGTGTTATTATTTATGGTGGATGTGGCAGTTGGTATTACCGATTTAGATACTGAACTGTCGTTAATGTTGCGTAAAAGTAAAAAGCCAGTTTTATTAGTTGTAAATAAGGTAGATAACTCAAACAGGCACATGGATGCTCACGAGTTTTGGGCTTTGGGTTTCGATAATATTTATAACATTTCATCGGCAAGTGGATCAGGTACTGGCGATTTGCTTGATGAGGCCATGAAACATTTAACTTTTGAAGACCAAAATGCGGATGCAGATGAAATAGTTTTACCTAAAATTGCAATTATTGGCAGGCCCAATGTTGGAAAATCGAGTTTGGTAAATGCATTGCTTGGGCAAGAAAGAAATATTGTAACTGATGTGGCAGGTACCACCCGCGATGCCATTAACTCACACTACAAACTATTTGACAAAGAGTTTGTATTAATTGATACTGCAGGAATTAGACGAAAAAACCGCGTTTCAGAAGATTTAGAGTTTTACTCGGTAATGCGAAGTATTAAAGCTTTAGAAGATTGCGATGTTACCGTTTTAGTTATTGATGCAACAGTTGGATTGGATAACCAAGACATGAACTTAGTTTCATTGGCTATTAAAAATAATAAAGGCTTAGTTATTTTGGTAAACAAATGGGATTTGATAGAAAAAGACCACAAAACATCATTAGAATTTGAAAAAACAATTCGCGAAAAACTAAAACCTTTTGATGATGTACCAATAGTATTTACATCGGCAGTTACCAAACAACGAATATTTAAAGCTATAGAAGAGGCGTTGCATGTAGCGGAAAATAGAAAAAGAAAAATTTCGACAAGTAAATTCAATGATTATATTTTAGATAAAATAGAACATTACCCACCGCCAAGTGTAAAAGGTAAATTTGTAAAAATAAAATATGCAACACAATTACCCGGGCGTAGTCCAAGGTTTGCATTTTTTTGCAATCATCCACAATATGTAACCGATTCGTATAAACGATATATTGAAAACCAAATTAGAGAAGAATATGACTTTAAAGGAGTTCCAATTATTATTTACATGAGAGAAAAATAAATATTTTAAAAAAATATTTTGTTATTAACAAACTATTCATATATTTGCACCGAATTAGAAAATCAAACAATTTAAAACCAAAACAAAATGAAAAAAGTATTATCAATCGTTGCCGCTACTGCTATGTTAGCTATCGTAGCTTGTGGTCCTACTGCTGAAGAAAAAGCAAAAATGGAAGCTCAAAAACAAGCTGATTCAATCGCTGCTGCTACTCGTACAGCTGATTCAATCTTACAAGCTGAAGGTCAAATGATGGACACAGCTGCTGCTACTATGGACACAGTTGCTGCTCCAGCTGAAGCTGCTCATTAATTTTTTCTAAACAGAAACAAATTATTTAAAAAGCCATTCGTTTACGGATGGCTTTTTTATTTTTATTAATCAGCTGAAAATCAAACTTAAAAAAAGTGAATTATTTGAGAATAACTTTTTTATTTTTATAAAAAACAAGTACATTCGCAGTCCTAAAAAAATAAGCTCATGGCACAACGTACATATCAACCATCGGTAAGAAAAAGAAGAAATAAGCACGGATTTCGTAAAAGAATGGAATCGGCTGCGGGCAGAAAAGTAATAGCTGCACGTAGAGCTCGTGGAAGAAAAAAATTAACCGTTTCTGACGAAAAGCGTCACAAAAAATAGAAAATGATATCCCGAGTTTTACTACTTTTTAATAAAATTCGGGATTTGTTTTTTAAGACTATACACATGAATAAAACATCATGTGTTTTTTTTGTTTGTATTCAATAATAAATTTTATTGCTAAATCAATAATTGGTTTAATTGTTTATCTTTAAATCATTTTACAAACTGAAACTAGCCTTTTTTATAAATCACTTTGGTATAAGATGAAGTACAGTTTTTCAAAAAATGAAAAAGTAACATCGCTTAAATTAATAGAGTTGTTGTTTTCAAAAAAAAGCGAAAATGTTTTTGTTTTTCCTTATAAAGTTTCATTTATTTTTTTACCTGAACAGCTTGATAAAAACCAAGTATTGGTTGTTGTTCCTAAGAGAAATTTTAAAAAAGCAGTTGACAGAAACAGAATTAAGCGACAAATTAGAGAATTGTATAGGCTTAATAAAGAAATACTTGAGCCAAAAAGCAATTTAGCGTTACCAAAAATGGCAATATCAATTGCCTATATTGCAAATACTAAAATAGAATATCCGCATTTAGAAATTGCCTTTAAAAAAACTTTAAATTTAATAGTACAACATGCTGAAAAAAGTTATTCTATTCCCATTCCTCCTATTAATTAAAATTTATCAAAATATAATTTCTCCATATTTGCCTAATGCTTGCAGGTATAACCCAACTTGTAGTCAATATGCAATTGAAGCCTTAAAAAAGTATGGAGTATTTAAAGGAATTTATTTAGCGGCAAAACGAATAGGCTCTTGCCATCCTTGGGGTGGAAGTGGATTTGACCCAGTTCCTTAAATATTTATAGTGCCCAGTTATAAGAAAAACCAATCATTAAACCACCTGGTATTCTTAAATTTAGTTTTGATTTGCTGTTTTTTTCCAATTCATATCCTGGCTCATCTAATAAACCATACTCCCCGCCTGCTACTAAAATTGAATAACCAATTTCAAGCACTATCCTGTTTTTAGAAATTGGTCTAACCCATTGTCTTTGTAATGATAAATTAAACATTGTTGCAGGATTAATTTGAATATTTACTTCCTTATCTTTTTCAACTATTCCATTTTTTGATACATCTAACACTTCAGGAGTACTTAAATAACCTGTTGCTCTAGAAATACTTAATGATGGGCACCACGCAGTAGTATTTACAGCATTTAAAACCAGGCCTAAACCTATTTTATTTCCCCACGAACCATTGCCAGCTCCAACATCTAATAAAAATCGTTCATTTAACCTCAGTCCTAATTTAATTCCAATTAATCCACAGTTATTATTAATTCCGGTACCTGCTCCTAAATAAAATTGTGGGCTTTTTTCTGCTACTGAGTAATCTTTAATAGATTGAGCATTTATAGAGTTAAAAACTATTAAAGTTAGTATTAAAACAAAAAGGTTTTTCATATTGTAATTGTATTTTAAAAATTAATTTAGAGTTGCTTTCGATGTGCAGGTTTCTTCTTTACTGCCCGTTCCTTTTATAAAGTAAAAACCAATAAAATTTCCATTTGCAAATATTTTAGTTTCAATGGTAAAACTATCGGTGGCGTTTATTCCTTTGGTAGTTGCCGCTATTTCAAGCGTTCGTGGTTTAACACTTTTATTTAAAAACGATATTTGCCAACCAGTACCTTGATTGTTAATATTTACTTTTTCATTGTTTTCGTTTAAATAGTATCCACTCCAGTTTTGAGCATTAGTAGTATTTACAACATACCTAATGCTATCTGTTGAATTCGAATTTTGTGAGGTAGTAGTTTCGTTTTTACTACATGACAAAACTATACAAAGCAAACCTAAAAATACAAATGTGTTTTTCATTATTTAAACTTATGTTTCAAAAGTAAAATTAATTATTATATTTTTTTTAAAAAGTAAATTAATTTCATTGTCTTAAATATTTAATTTATTAAGCTACCAAACAACTTAATTTGTTTTTTAATTGTCATTTATTTAATAGTAATATTTACTATTGCATTGCTAAATAAACCGGTATTATATTTGAAAATAAAGTTAAATTTTATAAACAATGAAAGTTAAAGCCATTATATCTATATTTTTATTGTTGTTTGTTTCGCAAAAGTTATTTGCCCAGCAAACACCTTTGCCATATCAATTTGAATTAGATAAAGCCAATGCAGCATTTAACGCAAAAAAATACAATACCGCTGCCGCTTTATACAAAAAAGTGTATCCTAAAATTAAAACCGAAGAATTAAAACAAAGGGTATTATTTAATATTGCCGAAAGTTATCGTTTTGGTAACAATTATGAACAGGCTATAAAATGGTTTGAAGAAGCCATTAATGCAAAATACCCCGACCCAATTGTGCTTTATAGTTATGGCAATTTATTAAAATATTTTGAAAAGTACGATGAGGCTGGCAGGGCTTTTTACGATTTTTTATTTGAAATGCCGGACGAAACAAAGGGAAAAATAGCGCTACAGTCGTGTAATATTGCTCAGCAATGGAAAGCCAACCCGCAAAAATTTGATGTAAAAAACATAAAGGAACTAAATACAGAATACAGTGATTACGCGCCATATTACAGCAATGGCAAATTGTTTTGGACATCAAGCCGAAAGGAAAGTTCGGGTAGTAATATTTTTGAATGGACAGGACAAAAAATGTGCGATATTTTTGAATCCACTTTTGTACCCAATTCATCATTTGGCAAAGCCATAAATATTCCCGGAAAAGTAAACACCAATTTTAATGATGGAGTTGCTTGTTTAGATGTTAACCAAAATACAATGTTTTTTACCCAATGTAACGGTGAAGACGGAAAAGGCATAAACTGCAAAATATATATAAGCTATAAGCAAAATAATGCTTGGAGCGAACCAACATTATTATCGTTTAATTCTGACAGTTTTAGCTGTGGTCAACCAAGTATAAGTGTGGATGGAAAAAAACTATACTTTGCTAGCGATATGCCTGGTGGTTTTGGGGAAAAAGACATTTATGTTTCGAGTTACGATGAGGTAAAAGCAAATTGGAACACTCCTCAAAACTTAGGACCAATTATAAATACTTTTGATGATGACGTATTTCCTTATGTTTCTGAAAATAATGAGCTTTTTTATTCAACTAAAGGAAAAATTGGTTTAGGAGGATTAGATATTTTTAAAACACAAGATTCGGCAAACACGTTTAAAACACCTGTAAATTTACAATACCCAATTAATAGTGGTGGCGATGATTTTGGAATAAGTTTTTTACCAAAAAGCACTCAACTTACTAATGCGCCAATTGCATTTTTTACATCAAATAGGTTAAACGGTTTGGGCGATGATGATATTTACAGTATTTCGATAAAACCATTTGTATTTTTGGTAAAAGGTAAAGTTTTGGAAAGAGAAACAAATGCGCCAATAAGTAAGGCTTCTGTAGCTTTAACTAGTAATGATGGCAAAGCTATTTTTAGCATAAACACAACTGATAAAGGCGAGTTTGGTGGAGAAATTCCATTAAACGGGTCGTTTTCGTTGTTAGCAAATAAATCATCTTATTTTGCAAGTTTACCAGTAAATTTATCTAGTATAGGAATACAAAAAGATTCAATAATAGAATTTACCATTTATTTAGACGCCATTCCTGCTCCTGAAGTTGATTTTACTTTACAAGGAATTTTGTACGATTTAGATAAATACGATTTACGCGCTGAATCGAAAGTGGTGTTAGATTCATTGGCTGTAATTTTAAAAAACAATCCTAGCTTAACAATTGAAGTGGGCTCGCATACTGATAGCCGGGCACCTGCCGATTATAATTTAGAACTTTCGAAAAAACGTGCTTTGAGTTGTTTAAATTATTTAATTACAAAAGGTATAAACAAAGATAGAATGGTATCGGTAGGCTATGGCGAAACAAAACTATTAAACGATTGTAGCGATGAAATAGACTGTACCGAAGCAGAACACCAATTAAACAGACGCACTACATTTAGGGTTTTAAAAACCGATTATAAACGATAAACAGAAAAATATGGAAAGCATTGAGCCACACTATTTATGGCGCGATATTTATAGAAGCGAAGAAGACGAGAATTCCCCCTTTTACGAAAGAGCTTACAGCGAGTTTGATTTTACAAACCAAATATATAATTACTTAATTCATCCGCAGTGGGATGAATTTGGAACCCCAACTTTATATGTAAAAATAATTTTTGCTGACTACGTCAAAGGTTTTTTAATTGCCGAATTATTAGGCGAATGGAACGATGCATTACACAACGACATCATGTTTTTAAAACGCGATGTGATGGAAGTATTTAATGCTGCTGGTATTGATAAATTTATTTTAATTGGTGAAAATGTATTCAACTTTCACAATAGTGATGACAGCTATTACGAAGAATGGTTTCAGGATATAGAAGAAGAAGGTTGGATTGTAGCACTTAATTTTCAAGAACATGTGTTGCATGAAATGAAACAAGCCAATATTGATTATTACATTAATTTTGGTGGGGAATTTGACCAAATGCCTTGGCGCACTTTTAGCCCTTTTCAGTTATATCAAAGGGTAAAGGAAATAATTGGGAAAAGGTTGAATTAGCTACTAGCTTCTGGCAGCTAGCCTCTGGCTTCTAGCCGAAAATAAAAGAGTTAATTTACACCTCAGACATAAAAAACAATTTAACAATCAAATATTTTAAAAAATTTAAAGCCAGGAGCTAGCTGCCAGAAGCCAGCAGCCAAAAAATATGAACCAAACTACAGGAATAATAGCCGCATTAATTACATTAGGTTGTTGGACAATTGGAACATTTTCGTTTACAAAAGCAGCGAAGTTATATGCACCAGTTTCAGTAAATAGAGTTCGGTTGTTATATGCGCTTTTTTTATTAAGTTTTATAACCTGTATTGGTTTTCAAATTAATCCGTTTGAGTTGTTTTCAAAGCCAGTTGCTTTGCAATGGGTTTGGTTAGGAATTTCGGGCATTATTGGGTTAAGTATTGGCGATCATTTTGCTTTTACCGCTTTTAAAATTATAGGAAGCAGCCGCACCAGCTTGTTCAATACTTTTGCACCAGCCGCAGCATTGGTTGGTGGTATTTTTATGTTAAACGAAAACATCAATTTTATTGGCGTAATTGGAATGTTTATTTCCATTATTGGGATTGCTTGGTTTATTAAAAGCAATGCGCATAACCACGAAGAATTAGATAAAAAACACTTGCTAAAAGGAGTGGTTTATGCTGTGCTTGGTGCAGTTTGCCAAGGTATTGGGTTGGTTTTTGCAAAAAAAGGATTGGTTTTATTTGATACTAACGGACAATCGCTTTCACCTGTTCATGCTACTTGGATACGTATGTTTGTGGGAGTGGTTTTTATTTATGCCATGGGAATTTTTAAAGTAAATGTTTTGAAAGAACTTAAAGACATTACTACTAACAAAGTGTTTTTTAAACCCATTATTACCGGAACTGTTTTTGGGCCAGTAATGGGAGTGAGCATGTCAATGTTAGCTGCTTCTATGATGAATGTTTCCATTGCGCAAACCATTTTTTCATTTTTGCCTATTTCAGTAATTCTTTCCGCTTTTTTCTTAGGAAAAGAAACCATCAAACTCCAATCTGTTTTTGCAGCTTTACTCAGTATTTGCGGTGTATTTGTACTCATGTGGCGAGTAGAGATTTTGGGTTGGTTATAATGTTTATGTCGTCCTAAATTTGCCCTATATCTCAATTCCTCTCACATTCCTTAAAAAAAACAGATGTTGCGGTTTTGCAAAACGCACTTAAATACCAAAAGCATTTGCAATGCAAAAAACAAAAATGCAATTAATATATGTAAATTATGGTTGGTGTATTAAAAACGCGGATTACAAATATTTTTTGTGTAAGATTTGGATTGCAAATCCAAACCAGCGGGTTCAATAGTTATAGTTTTGTAATTTATTATCCCAAAACCTATAGTTTAATTAGTTTTATTTTATTGCTTCTTCCAGATAGGCTAATGATGTATATGCCTTTCGGTAAATCGCTTAACTCAATTTCTGAATCGTTTTCGGTATAAATAATACTTAATTTTTTTACAATTTGACCATTCATATTTACAATTTCTATTTCGTTAATTATATTAGGAATTAAGCCCCTTACAACTATTTTATCATTAGTAGGATTTGGATAAACAGCGAAACTTTTTAGAGTGATATCAGCCAATAAATTTACTTTTTCTATACTTGAATAACTAAAATTCCCATCAAAATCTACTTGTTTGATTCTATAATATAAAGTAGTAATGGCTTTATTTAAACTGCTTATGTCGTCATTATAAAAATAGTTATTTGCAACATTACTATTTCCTTTTCCTTGAATTGAATTGATTATATTGAAATTGATACCATCAAGCGATCTTTCAACTATAAACTCTTTATTGTTAATCTCTTGGGTTGTTGAAAATTTTAAATTAACAGAATTATTTTCAAAAAGTTCAGCAGTAAACAACTTCCATTTTACAGGCAAAGTAACAAACGTAAAATTTCCAGCATCTGCTCCAATATCATTAGGTGTTAATGTACTTCTTGTTTGTCCATCAAAATCAACTGTAACTAACGATAAAAATGCACCATTCGACTCAATTGGTGTTGCACCGCTTACGTGTAAATCGACAGTAGAAAGGGACCCCGAAGCGTTTATAAAATTAGGATTTACTCTTCCGCTGCCACTATCAAAAGTAGAAGCAGTTCGCCATTGAATAATTGAATCGTAATTTGTTGTTCCAATTTGACCTAAACTAGCACCTGTTCCACTGTAAAAATAACAATTTTTTGTTCCAATAATCAAACTATTAGAAGCGATTCCAATAGCGAAGTTTCTTTTTAAGGTTCCAGCAGAAAATGACCTGTTGTTCACTAAAATATTATTGGTTAAGTTAAAGTTAGCCGTACTGTTTCTTTTTACACAATAGGTATTTGAAATACTGTTTCCTAGCAAACCACCTACAAAAAATGAATTATGCCATACATCAATATTATCGGTGCTATTGTTTTCAAAACAACTTATATTTATTGGGGCAGTCATGCTATTTCCTGCTGCATTTATTCCTAACCTTATCATGTTATTAGCAATTAAAACATCGCCTTCAATTAAATTTATACCAACCATATTTGAAACACTGTTTTGACTGTTATGGTTAAATGTATGAACAAAGTTTCGAGAGATATTACACCTATTATTTGATATATTATTTAAGTAAATTCCTGATGTATTGCATATGCCAGATGTATTTAAATTAACCAAATTTCTAATTGTATTTAAATTAATATTGAAACCTGTGGCATTTGTAATTCCATTATTAATAATATTTATTCCTTTCAACGAAAAAGAACTTGTATTTGATGAAGGATTGTTGGCTGTTAAATTTTGAATGGTATTGTTTTGAATGGTTAATGAAGTTGCATCTAAAATATCTATTCCTACCAATCGGTCTATTATACTTGAAGAAGCAAAATTATTTTGAAGTCCACTTATTGTATTATTCGAGATATTATAGTTGTTTGAATTTCTAATATTTCCGGGAATAAAGCAATTGGTAATTCCATAAATTGATTGGCTTGAATTGGCAGTATTGTTTACTGCATTGATGCTGTTATTGTTTGTTAAACTACCAATTAAATTATTGCTTACACTTCCCGATGAACCAATGATTATTCCCGAAAACACAATTCCATCATTATTTGAGGTTCCTGATAAACTAAAAGCGCCAATTTTATTGTTGTTAATTGTTACGTTTGTTGTATCGTAAGCTTCTGTTAAAATTCCAACAACTTGACCAGAAATATTGGCTTCGTTAATTATACCTATACTATTTGTTCCTGTATCGTTTCCTATATTGTTATTGCTAATATTAATATTTGAACTTTTACCAAAAGAAGTAAATTTTATTCCAGCAAAAATGGGTAACCCAAATGAACCAATGCTACTGCCAACAAAAAAATTCCTGATTGTATTTCCGGTAATATTTAGTGAACTTGAACTGCCAACAGTTACTTCAATAGGAATCACGCTATTTCCTTCCGAAACCGGTCCTACTTCCCAAGCATTTCCCAAAGCAGACGCTTGGCTGCCACCAATTACATTATTGCTTATGGTATGGTTGCCTTCACTATTTGAGTAAATATTTATTGCATTCATAGTAATATAACCATTTTGTGACTGTGTTGATAGTGAGGATGTTTGGTAAATGGTATTGTTTGATATTGTAAATTGATTAACTTGTCCTCTTATTAATATTCCACTATTATAAAAACTAAAGTTACCCAAAAAATCATACAGTATATTATTACTTATGTTATTGTTTTGAGAAACAGCAGGAAGGCTTGAAAAAACATTGGTACCAAACGTAATTAGAGAACTAGGAGAATTTATTCCAAAAATTTCATTGTTCAATATTCCATTATTATTACAACCTGTAAAAGAAAAATTACTCTGACTTGTAAAAGATATTACGCTCGATAAAGGAAAAGTACTTGTGCCATTATCATTCAATGAAAGTTTACAAAAACGAATGGTATCGTTGCTACAATCACCATCAAATAAAATGGTATTTCTTCCATTTGGACAAGTAATATACAGTGCCCGAGTTGAGCCAATTCCTCCTGGCCTTCCATCTATAATAATTGAGTTTGAATTAGTTAATAAAAAGGCAGATGTATTGGTAGGAGAACTTATGGTCAATGTGCTTACATTGCTGGCTGGCCTTATTGTTAATAATCGTGTGCTAGAAGTACCAATATTGCTAATATCAATTGGGTACGTTTCTAAACTGCTATTATAGGTTGTATTCAATTGAATAATTACCGAGCTTGCCATTCCGCTTGATCGTAATGCGTTTAATGCTGCTGTTATCGTATTGTAGTTTCCTGGTACGTTTATAGTTCCACCAATTGTTCCTAATAAAGTGGATGCACTTCCTGTTAATGCGGTACTTAATCTGCCTTCGTTTAAAGCAAAAACCCGGTAAAAAAATGTTGTTCCGCTTGCTAAATTGGTTAAGGTATAATTAGTGCTATTAGCTGCTATTAAATCAACAAATATAAAATTAATGTTGTCAATTGATCTGTATATTATAAAACCCGATTCGGTTGAAGTGACATCGGTCCAATTTAAGCGCATACTATTTATTGTAATAAAATTTATAGCTAAAGATATGGGTGCGCTTATGCTATTATTTACAAAAAGATACGTTTGGTTAGTTGCTGGTTTTGTATTTATGTTGTTAGTAGAAAGAGTTGTACTTATAGTTGGAGAAGTTCCTGTTCCTGTTAATGATTGATAAACAAAATTGGTTCCATTGTATCCTCTTATTCCAATACTTGCACTAGCACCTGAAACCGTTCCAGATTCTTGCTTGTACAAATACTGAATATTTCCTGTTGATTCAAATAGTTTTACTTGAAATGAAATTACTGGAGTATTTGTGTTCCAATTCCACTCTGCATTGCTCCATTCGGCAGTAAAAATTCTATTTGGTGCAGTGCCAGAAGTTTGATATCTAAAACTTCCGCTCGAAAGGTCTAAGTCGTCCCATAAAGGAGCAATTATGTTTGTAGGTGCTGAAGTTAAGCTAAGGTTATTTGCAGCAAACGAATTAGTTATAGTTCCTGGTGTTAGTGCAATCCAACCGTTTGTACTGGCAGAAAGCGAATTATGACGTGAATTTAAATAAAAAAAGTCAAACCCAATTGGAATATTATTAAACAACCCTTCATTTGCCGATCCAGAACTTAAAACACCTAAAGTGGAATTTGTGGATGTTAAAGCAGTATATGTTCCACTTTGTGCACTAAACAAATAATTATTGATGTTTTGGCTAAATGAATAAAAAATTATAAATAAATTTAAACAAGCAAAAAGTAATAATCGAGTCATGGCAATTTTTTTATTACATAAACTGAGAAAGTACCAATTAGTTTTTGCTAATTAAGCAATTACAAAAATTTTACAATCTGATTGTTATAATATTAAATCAAAAGCCATTTTGATTGGTGCACCCGAAGGGACTCGAACCCCCATCATCAGAACCGGAATCTAACATTTTATCCATTAAACTACGGGTGCATTTTATTTGCAACAAATATACAATCGTTCAGCAAACTATAATTGATTTTAAAAATATATTGCTGATTTGGATTTACAATCCAAATTATTTAACAAAGGATTTGGAATCCGCTTTTTACCTTGCCTAAAAAAAACTTCTGTTTTAAAAAGACATTGATTTTTTAGCATTTCAAATGCTATTAATAAGTAACTGTGGTTTGCAAAACCACACTAGCTGCTTATATTTGACCGTTAATGAAAAGGCTATTTCCAATAAAATATATTGTTACCCTATTAGGCATAATTATTACTTTGTGGCCCGCTTTATATAACCAATATGCTTTATTTTTTACCGACTCGCAAATTTATATAAACTGTGGCAATGAGTTTGGTTTTACTGAAGACCGTTCGTTTGTTTATGGTTGGTTTCTTGGTATTTCAAGTCTTTTCGTTTCGCTTTGGCTTCCAATCATATTACAATCAATCATATTTAACTTAGTGTGTTTTAGTTTTGTTCAAAAGCTAGTACCAAACTATGTTCTAAAAATTTATTTGCCAATAATACTAATATTAAGTGCTTTTACTTCCTTGGCTTGGGATGTATGTTATTTAATGCCCGATGTGTTTTCGCCAATTTCCATTATGGTTTTGTACTTGCTTTTAACTCATTCAAAACCATTTGGAGTACATTGGTGTTTTTTGGCATTAAGCTATTTGTTAGTATTACAAACACACTTTGCTTTTATGCTTTTTCATAGCTTGGCATTAAGTATAATTTTAGCTTTTAAATTAATTAATAAAGGGTTTATTCATAACTTAAACTTTAGAATTACTTTGGTTTTATCCTTTTTGGTTTTTATAAATATTGGTTTATTTACCTTAGAAAAAAAAGCTTTGGGAGCCAATGAATTCAGTGGCGTATCGCACATATTTTTAATGGGTAAATTAGTTGAAAATGGGGTTTTAGAAAAATACTTAAATAATGAATGTGAAAAAGAACAATTTGAAATTTGTAAATATAAAAACGCATTGGCACCCAATAATTATAGCGGAAACTTTTTATTTAACGACAGCAGTGCTTTTCAAAAAACAGGTGGTTGGGCAAATCCTCAACACGAATATAAAACCATTATTAAAAATATTTTAACATCGCCCAATTATTTATTGCTTTATTTAAAAGCAGTTTTTAATGAAACATTTTTATTATTTAGTAGAAACGCAATTGGTTCATCCATTCATGCTTATCCTCGCGATGGTTGGGGACCACACCCTGCGGTGGTTAAATATTACAGCAATGAATTAAAAACTTACGACAATTCAAGGCAAAACCTAAACTCCCTTCACTTTCCATTTAAAACCATTTCGGTTATTTATGTTTATATACTTATAGCTAGTTTATTTTTTGTTTTATTTTATTTTAAAACCAATCCGCTTATTGTGTTTTTTGTTTTACTTTCTTTATTTTGTAATGCACTAATTACAGGCGGCTTAGTTGGATTAGAAGACCGATATTGCACTAGGCAAAATTGGTTAATTGTTTTAATGGCTTTAATCATTTTATTTAAAACAGTTTTTTCTAAATTTAATAAGCATACTTTTGGTTAATTTAACTTTTATAAAACACTTGCTTTACTAACTTGCAATCCTTAATAATAAACAATAATGGATATAATTAAAACAACCAAAGATAGTCATACCATCATGAACGAATTGGTATTACCAAACGATACCAACACCTTAAATAATTTAATGGGTGGCCGACTGTTACATTGGATGGATATTTGCGCAGCTATAGCAGCGCAAAAACACAGTGGAAAAACAGTAGTTACTGCCTCGGTAGACAGTGTAAGTTTTGGTAAATGTATTCAGTTAGGCGATGTTGTTACACTTGAAGCTTCTGTTTCTCGTTCTTTCAATTCATCGATGGAAATACATATTGTGGTGCATGCCGAAAATATTCCAAGTGGCGAAAGGTTTAAAAGCAACGAAGCTTATTACACTTTTGTAGCGCTTGATAGAAGTGGTTCGCCATTAAAAGTACCTGCTTTAAAACCCGAAAGTGACGATGAACAAAAAAGATTTGATGGAGCACTAAGGAGACGTCAACTGCGCCTTGTACTTGCTGGAAAAATGAAACCTGATGAAGCAACAGAATTAAAGGCACTTTTTATAACTGAATAATCCTATCAAAACCTATTTTTCCATATTTACTTTTCTTACTATTTTTGCTGGTAATGTTTTTGCAGCAAATAATTACGTTTTTGTGCTTTCGCCAAACTTATTGGAAGCACAAAAACACATTGCTTCTTTGCGATTAGATAAAGGTAAAGCCTATGTTGAAGCAGAAAAAAAAGCGAATAAATTCAATCAAGCCGTTTACTTTTTCGAAAACTATATTGATTTTTATAGGGCAATGTGTTTACAAAATAAGGCTGATTTTGAAAATATAGAAAAGTTAAAAAACGTAAGGTTAGATGCTTTTAAAAAACTAGATGCAAGCAATCCTTATAAGCTGTTTGCGCAAGCTGAAATACATTTACAAAGCGCTTTTTTAAAAGGAATGAACCAAGAGTACTTAGGTGCTGCTTGGGATTTTAAATCGTGTTATCAATTATTAAGTCAAAATGAAAAGCTTTTTCCTCAATTTATTGCTAACAAAAAAGACCTAGGTTTACTCAAATCAATGCTAGGGACCATACCCGATTCTTACCATTGGATAATAGGAATTGCTGGCATGAAAGCCGATTTAAATGAAGGAATGGCTTTACTAAAAGAATATATTGAAAAGGCTGATGACAACGAGATACTCATGGAGAGAAAAAATGCACAATATTTTTATGCGCTTTTTAACTTAAATTTTTTAAAAAATAAACCCGAAGCTTGGAGAATAGCAAATAAATATACCAGCGATTTTAAAACAAACTTAATGAGCTTATGCGTAAGGGTTTTTGCAGCTAAAGGAACGGATAACAATGATGTTTGTATAGCAACTTTAAATGAAAGGCCAACTAGCAACGATTATATTAATTTCCCATATTTGGAAATGATGCATGGTTCTGCACTGTTACAAAAGCTCGACTTAAGCGCAGTGAACCATTTTAAAAAATTCATAGCTGCTAACAAAGATATTGCTGATAGCAAAGAGGCTTATTTAAAATTAAGTTGGTGTGCTTGGTTAAAAAACGATACCGCCAACTACCTGCTTTACAGGAATATTTCGTTAAATATTTCGAAAAAAGGCGAAAAAAACTTATTGGCTTCAAGCGGAGGTAAGGACTTTTTCCCAGAAAAAACACTATTAAAAGCCCGTTTGCTTTTTGATGGTGGCAATTATGCCCAAGCACTTGAAACCATTCAAGAAAAGCCAATTGCGTCATTCAAGAATAATTTAGAAAAAGCGGAATATTCTTACCGATTAGGCAGGATTTACCACGAAAGCAACAGGCTTTCAAAAGCCATTGAAAATTACGATTTAACAATAAAGACAAATTACAAAGAAAACGAATATTTAGCTGCCAACTCCTGCTTACAATTGGGGTTTATTTACCAAAAACTGAAATTTAACCAATTGGCTAAAACATTTTTTAACAAAGTATTTGATTACAAAAACTACGACTATAAAAACTATTTACAACAACAGGCAAAAGCTGCAATTTCAAAGCTTGAAAAATCGTGAAAAATTTTAATTCTATAAATCCATATACCGAAACGCTTTTAGCAAATTTTGACTTTGAACAGGAAACTATTTTAAACGAAAAATTGGCTACTGCTTATCAAAGGTTTTTTGCTTGGCGTAAAACTACTTTTGCCCAAAGAGCTACCTGTGTGTTAAAATTAGCCGATTTGTTAAAAGCCAATGCCGATGAATTAGCCACTATAGCAAGTACTGAAATGGGTAAGCTAAAAACCGAAGCCAAAGCCGAAGTTTTGAAAAGTGTGCGCCTTTGTGAGTATTATGCTACCCGCAGTGCCGATATTTTACAAAGCAAACTGAGTCAGTCGGAAACAGGTGCAACGGTAGAAATTAAATATGAACCCTTAGGAGTTGTTTTGGGAATTTTCCCTTGGAATTTTCCCTATTGGCAAGTATTGCGCAGCGCCATTCCCATTATAATGAGTGGCAATTGTATTTTAATTAAACCCGCCCCAAATGTACCTCAAAGCAGTTTGGCTTTGCAAAATTTATTGAATCAATGTGGTTTTGAAAATGGCGTTATTCAAACCATTTTTGCAAGCGAGCAGCAAATAGAAAACTTAATTAACGATTCAAGAATAGCTGCTTCAACACTTACAGGTAGTGAAAAAGCAGGCGCAGCTGTGGCTAGTTTATCGGGTAAAAATATTAAAAAATCGGTGTTGGAACTTGGTGGCAGCGATCCTTTTATTGTATTGCCAGATGCTGATTTAGAGCAAACTTTAAATGGCGCCATGCAAGCTCGTTTTCAAAATAACGGGCAAAGTTGTGTTTCGGCCAAACGTTTCATTGTTCATGAAATTATTGCAGATGAATTTTTAAATGGATTAATTGAAAAGATAGAGAAATTGGCAATTGGCAACCCATTAAACGATAATGTCGCTATTGGTCCTTTGGCTCGCAAAGACTTACAAGCGCTGTTGCAAAACCAAGTAAATGATACCTTAAGTGCTGGCGCAACACTTTTACATCAAACAAAAAATATTCCTTCAACAGGATTCTTTTTTCCGCCAACTATTATTGGCAATATTCCAAAAACGTCAAGGGCGTTTAGTGAAGAATTGTTTGGTCCGGTAATTAGCTTTTATACTTTTACCGAAATAGATGAGGCCATTGCTTTGGCTAATGCCACCAGTTACGGATTAGGAGCAAGTATTTGGAGTAAAGACATCATGCAAGCAAAGGATATTGCGAACAACATAGAAAGCGGCATGATTTACATTAATCAAATAGTAAAAAGCGATGCAAGGTTTCCATTTGGCGGCATCAAAAAATCAGGTTTCGGTCGCGAGTTGGGAGAGTTTGGTTTAAGAGAATTTTGTAATGTGAAGACTGTTTGGGTGTAGATGAATCTGCAGCTGGCTTCTAGCTTCTGGCCTCTAGCAGCTTGACTATAGAATATGGTCAAAAGAAGAATTGCGAAAATAGAAGTACGAAATTCGAAACACGAAATATGTGCGGGAAAATTTCCCCCTTGCGTGCAGGAATAGCAAAGGTGAAGGGGGTTAGGGGGATGTTTTAGAATTTTAATATTTGACGGATATCTGCCGGTGTGGTTTTGCAAAGATTAACCTGCTGATTATATTTTACTGTTAAAAGTTTTTTAAAATTCATTGAATTAAACTCTGCTTATTACTTTATTTCCTTGATAGTTTAATATTTAAAATAGAACAGTGTTAAATAATTAATTGGATTTTTTATTGTTTTTTATTTTATTATCATTGCCCCCAAAATATACAAAAATGAAAAAAACCATACTTTTAGGCGCAGCCTTACTTGCTATTACTTTCAATATTCAAGCTCAGGATGTAGACAAAATGGAAACCAAGTTTGACTACATTCAATTACCGTCAAAACCGCTTGACAAAAGCATAAAAAACTATACAAGCAAAATTGTGAGTGGCGCTGACGCCATTAACAAAAAACTAATGGACGATTATAATTTAGAGCTTAAAAAAGCCGAAGAAGATTATCAAAAAGAAATGCTTGCTTACCCAGCAAAATTAAAAGAAGCGAATGAAACTTATTTAAAAGAAAAAGAATTGTACGATAAAAAGTCAACGTTAAAAAAGTTAGCGGAAAGAGAGTTGGGCGAGGATGGCAAACCTGTTAAACGCATTCCAAACACACCTTATAAAAACACACCTGCTAAACCTCAATTGGCTAAAGTATTTAATACCGAACAATTAGCAAGCACTTATTTAAAATTAGAAGGATTTAAACCAGGTACTGAAAACGCTGTAAATATTACTGCTCAATTGGGTGATTTAAGTTCATTGATTCCTGAAATGAAAGTATCAGATATGACAAGTATTAGTAATGGAAAATCAACCCCTTACAAAGCATATTCGTATCAAATTAAATACAAGCGTTTAATTACTTTAATTGTAGAAACCCCTCAGGGAGTTGTTTTAAACGAAGTTCCAGAAGAAATCAATAAAGAACAAACTTTTAAATCACCGGGTGAGTTTAAAAGCGAGTATGAATTAAACAATTGGTGGTCGAACAACAAAGTAAGAGTAACTGAAATGTTAGAGAATGAAACTGTAGAAAATAATTTAAGCATTATTCAAAGAATTTTAAATGACAATTACGCATTTAAAAAAGTTAATTACATGGCTGATATTTATTTGGTAAAAGATAAAAAAGTAGATTATTCTGATTATCAAAATGCTTATTTAGCAGTAATAGAAGGTTATAATTCATTAACAGAGGACTATGAAAAAGTAGCTGCAAAAGCAAAAATAAATGAAGCCATTGCTATTTGGGAAAAAGCTTTATTAGAATCTGATGTACAAAATAAAAAAGCAAGAATAGATGAAGAAGTAACTTACATTACATACTTAAATTTAATCGAAGCATATATTTTTGTTGATGATTTTTCAAAAGCAAAATCATTAACAGCTAAATTAACTATTTATGATATTCCAAGAAGGGTAAGAAAAAGAATGGAAGAATTAACAGTTTTTGCTAAAGCTCAAAGCGAACGTTATAAAGGCTTTTACGGCAAATAAATCTGATTTGCTAATTACATTAAACAAAAAAAGAGGACTAAAATTAGTCCTCTTTTTTTGTTTTAAAGTTTTAAATTATTTTTTTCTAGCAATTACTTTCAAGGCTTTTTCTACTATTTCGTGAGCAGTTAAACCATATTTTTCCATTAATTGGTCTGGTGTTCCGCTTTCGCCAAAGCTATCATTTACCGCTACCATTTCTAGTGGAGTGGGGTTGTTTATTGCCAATAGTTGGCAAATGCTATCACCTAAACCACCATTCATTTGGTGTTCTTCGGCAGTAACAACACAACCTGTTTTGGCAACGCTCGCTAATATTGCATTAGCATCTAAAGGTTTTATGGTATGTATATTAATAATTTCAGCATTGATACCTTTTTCTGCTAAAATATGTCCAGCTTCAATGGCTTTCCAAACCAAATGGCCTGTAGCAAAAATACTTACATCTGTTCCTTCATTTAGCATTACCGCTTTTCCTATTTCAAAAGTTTGGTCAACAGGAGTAAAGTTAGGAACGGCCGGACGGCCAAAACGCAAGTAAACCGGACCTTCATAATCGGCAATGGCAATGGTTGCAGCTTTGGTTTGATTAAAATCGCAAGGATTGATTACCACCATATTTGGCAACATTTTCATTAAACCAATATCTTCTAATATTTGATGCGTTGCACCATCTTCGCCTAAAGTTAAACCAGCATGCGATGCACAAATTTTTACATTTTTGTTTGAATATGCTACTGATTGACGAATTTGATCGTAAACCCTACCCGTTGAAAAATTAGCAAATGTTCCTGTAAAAGGAATATGACCACCAATAGTTAAACCAGCAGCAACGCTTATCATATTAGCTTCAGCAATTCCCATTTGAAAAAACCTATTTGGATAATCTTTGATAAAAGCATCCATTTTTAAAGAACCAATTAAATCGGCACACAATGCTACCACACGTTCGTTTTGTTTTCCTAATTCGTGTAATCCTTCGCCAAATCCGCTTCTGGTATCTTTAGTGTTTTGTATTTCAAATGTTTTCATTAGATAATAGTTTTATTATTTAGGTTGGCAAATTAATCAATGACAAGGGAAAATGAAGTTATTTTATTTGCCATTATTATTAACAATTTTTATAAAAAAATGAGGCTGTCTCAAATGCTATAAAATGCGCTTCCGTTCGAGGGATAATTTTTTTCAAAAAATTAAGATAAAGTGACACTGCAATGCTTATGTTTTCTTGTTTAAAAAAAATTGAACCACATAGAAGAAAAATTGAAAACATAGCGTTTAACTATGTTATCTATGTGGTTTTTTATTTTACTAATAATGAGCAGTTTGGGTAAAAAAGTCAATGGTAGTGT